>JAYVLZ010000001.1:0-26124 GCA_043759175.1 Chitinophagaceae bacterium
AAGAAGCCGTGATCCACAAAGCATACTGGATGAATGTAAAGACCTGTTTGAAAAAGGATACAGGGAAGTAACATTATTAGGCCAGAATGTGGATAGCTATTATTGGAATCCACTAAAAAATGTTTCGGAAACAGCTGCTGCTGACGACATGGTAACTTTTGCAATGCTGCTTGAAAGAGTGGCTCTCATTGATCCTTTATTAAGAGTGAGATTTTCAACGTCCCATCCAAAGGATATCACCGATGAAGTGTTGTTTACAATAAAAAAGTATGAAAACATTTGCAATTATATTCACCTGCCCGTGCAAAGTGGCAGCAGCAGGATATTGCAACTGATGAACCGAACCTATTCAAGAGAATGGTATTTATCAAGACTTGAGCGGATAAAAGAGCTGATACCAGATTGTGGGTTATCAACGGATGTTATCACCGGTTTTTGCACTGAAACAGAATATGATCACCAGGAAACGCTGAGCCTGATGGAATACTGCGGATTTGACCTTGCCTACATGTATTTCTACAGTGAGAGACCCGGAACCCTTGCCGCCAGAAGGTTTGCAGATGATGTACCCGAAGCAGTAAAGAAAAGAAGGTTGCAGGAAATAATTGACCTGCACCGGATCAATACGTTGAAAAGCATGCAGAAAGACGTTGGCAAAATTTTTAAAGTATTGATAGAAGGAACTTCTAAAAAGAATGAAGCCGAATTATTTGGAAGGAATGATCAGAATAAAGTAATTGTATTTCCAAAAGGAAATCATGAGAAAGGCGATTATGTTTATGTAAATATAGATAGGTGTACATCTGGAACGCTTATTGGAAATGTAACAGAAATATAAATAAAATAAACAGGGAATATGGCTCCGCTGCTAAAAAATAATTTAGATAAAATAATTGAGTTGTGTAAAAAACACCACATTAAAAATTTGTATGTTTTTGGTTCGGCAGTAAGAAATGATTTTGGGAATGAAAGTGATATTGATTTTTTATATGAGATGGATTACGCTGGTTTTGATTTTGAAAATTTGAAAACTGTCCCATACGATCCGTTTCTTATTTTTTTTGATTTAAAAGAAAAAATGGAAAAAATATTAGGCAGAAAAGTAGACTTAATTCCCAATCAGCAATTTAAAAATAAATACATGAGGGAGTCAGTGGGTAAAGACAAAACATTGATTTATGCCGCATCATAACAAAGAAAAATACCTGGCTGACATTCTGCTTTATATAGAAGAACTTGACACCTTTTCTGATCAAATCAATATACAAAATATTGAAAAGCCTATCAATAAATGGTCTGTTGAAAGGGCGTTAAGTATTATTGGAGAGGCATTAACCCAGGCTGATAAACTGGATAAAGATTTACCAATCACCAATAAAAATCAGATCATAGGATTAAGACATATTTTGGTACATGATTATGATAAAATTGATGCACAAAGACTATTTATTATTTTACAAAAGCATCTTCCTGTATTAAAAGAAGAAGTTGAAAATATTTTGAAGGACTGATATGGACTTACAATCAATAAAAAATCGTTTTGGCATCATTGGCAACTCCCCTGCGCTTAATCATGCGTTGCATGTAGCGGTGCAGGTGGCCAATACCGATCTCAGTGTGCTGATCAATGGGGAAAGCGGCGTAGGCAAAGAAGTTTTTTCGCAGATCATCCATTCATTAAGTGCAAGAAAACACAATCCATTTATTGCAGTTAACTGCGGAGCTATTCCGGAAGGTACTATTGATTCGGAATTATTCGGCCACGAAAAAGGTTCTTTTACAGGTGCTGTGGACAGCCGTAAAGGATACTTTGAAACCGTAAACGGAGGTACCATTTTTTTAGATGAAATTGGTGAATTGCCATTAGGTACACAGGCCAGGTTATTACGTGTATTAGAGGCTGGTGAATACATCCGTGTAGGAAGCAGCAAAGTTCAAAAGACTGATGTAAGAGTAATTGCTGCTACCAATAAGGAACTGCTGGAATTTACACAGAAAGGACGTTTCAGGGAAGATCTGTATTACAGGTTAAATACAGTGCCAATAAGGGTTCCGGCATTAAGAGACAGGAAAGAAGACATCCCTTTGTTGTTTAGAAAATTTGCAGCAGATTTTGCAGACCGCTATAAAACCGCACCAGTACAATTAGATGAGGATGCTAAAAATTTATTAATGAATTATAGCTGGCCGGGCAATGTAAGGGAGCTTAAAAACATTGCAGAACAAATATCCGTTTTATCAAAAGAAAAAAATATCAGCGCAAGAGAGCTGCAGGTATTTTTACCAGAAAATAATATGAGCCGGTTACCAGTGTTAGTTGGCGGACACAATGCAGTAAGCCAGCAGGAATTTGCCAATGAAAGAGAGATGCTTTACAAACTTTTTTTCGACATGAAAAAAGATGTTACGGAATTAAAGAAAATGTTTTTCGACATCTTACAAAATCCCTTGGTAGCACAGCATATTCCTATATACAATAATTACAATAACAACGACAACAATTTACCAGATTTGAAACCAACAGTTTCGGGCAGTAATTACGGACAAGGTGGCCAGCCGGTTATACTCAATCAAAATGGTGAGGATATAGAACATATGAATGCGGTAGAAGAATCATTGAGCATCATGGACAAAGAAAAAGAGCTCATTATAAAAGCACTGAAAAAACACAGGGGGAAACGCAAAGATGCATCTGCAGACCTTGGTATTAGTGAAAGAACTTTGTACAGAAAACTGAAGGAATATGATATTGAAGAATAAAATGGTGAATCGTGAATGGTCAATGGTGAAAAGGATAAAGCAGCTACTGCTTTTAATGAGTTGTTGCTGGCTATTTTCTTATGCCACCTGCAAATACTCTTTTAAAGATACCTCTCCTATTCCGGAGGAAGTAAAAACTTTCAGGGTTAATTATCTTGAAAATAAAGCACAGTATGTCAACCCCCAACTGAGCCCGGCGTTAACAGAAAAATTAAAACAAAAAATTATTGGCAATACACGTCTCAGGCAAACAAATGATGATAATGCTCATTATGATATCGGTGGCTATGTATCCGATTATTCAGTAACTACCAGTGGAATTACAGGTAATACGTCAGGCACCAACCGCTTGTCCATATCTTTTCACCTTGTATTTAAAAACACGCTGGATGATAAAAAAGACTTTGAAGCGGAAGTACCTTACACACTGGACTTCCCCTCCAGCCAAACCCTTTCCCAGGTAGAGTCTGGCAAAAATGATGAGATCATAACCAATATTGTAGATGCTATTTTTAATAAAATATTTTCTAACTGGTAAAGGAGATATTCTTCATTACTTTTAAAATCTAAGTTTTCATCTTTCATCTTTTATTTAGCTTTGGTTCATGGAAAATAATAAAGAACTTTTTGAGTCAATATTTAACAGGAACCTTTGGGATGAAAACACTCAAAGCTATCTTGAAAACATTGCCGGTGAGTACCCTTATTTTTCCCCTGTTCAATTTTTTTTATTACTACAAATAGAAAGAGATAATCCTGCTTACAGTAAACAGGTTCAAAAGACTGCCGCACTTTTCAATAATAATTACTGGCTCAATTATTTGCTGACAACATCATCTAAACCAGAACCAATTTTTGTTCAATCTGATTTTGAAACTGGAGAAACGATAGCAGATATAAAAAGAACAATTTATGGCGTTGCCGCAGAAGAAGCAGAAATTATGAACACAGAAATTATAGTTCCTGCGACCAATGAAACGGTAGAAAATGAAATCGCAAATTATCAATCACTAACTGTAGCATCGTATAATGAACAACCACAAATAAATGAAGCAGCATCAATATTAAAAGAAGCTGATGCAGGTATTGATAACAACTATAATCCATCGTCCAATCAAGATTTGCCCACGGTAACTGAAGCATCAATTGCTGAAGATAAAGTGGTAACAGATGAGCCAATAATAATTGAGGAGGGAGCAACTGTTATTGATGAAAGTGTATTATTAAAAAATGAGGACACCGTTATTGAACAGGCCGAAATAAGTGAAGCAACAGAAGAATCAACAAACACTTTAAATAATGAAGTAATTGAAGAAAATATAGAGGCAACGCCAGTTAATGAGGAAAGAGAACAGTTAATTGTTGCTGCTGAAAACGGGATTACAGTTGAGCATACAGTACCTGGGAATTTAACAAATACGGCTGAGGCTGGTGATAATAATGAAGATAAAAAAAGAATTGAAAATACAGATCCCTCCTCTGAAACATTGCTGTTTCAGCCATTATATACTTCAGATTATTTTGCCAGCGTAGGCATAAAATTAAGTGAAGAAGCCAATTCTTCAGACAGGCTGGGTAAACAGCTGAAAAGTTTTACCCAGTGGTTAAAGACAATGAAAAAAATTGATACACACGTTTCTGATCCACTTTTACCAGTTGAGATTGGTTCAGAAAATGTAGATAATAATATTAAAACACTGGCTGAAAAATCAAATAAAGATGACGGGATCATTACCGAAGCTATGGCTGACGTATTGGTACAACAGGGACGCATTCATAAGGCGGTAGAAGTGCTAAAAAAATTAAGTTTGCTCAATCCCTCCAAAAGCACTTATTTTGCTGCCAAAATTGAACAGTTAAAAGATTAGAGAAATGTTAATACTATTTGCGATTTTAGTGATTCTTGCTTCAGTGATACTGGGTTTTATTGTGTTGGTGCAAAATCCAAAAGGTGGTGGTTTGTCCGGCACATTTGGAGGCGTGGGTAACCAGTTGATGGGTGTAAAGCAAACTACAGATGTACTTGAAAAAGGTACCTGGATATTTGCAGGGGTAGTTGGTATACTTTGCCTGCTGTCTCCTCTTTTTATTCCCAAAACAGGTGGCAGGGCTTCAAAGAATGATGAGCTGATCAATAAAGCTCCTTCATCTGCACCTGGTATGCAGAATACAACGGTACCTTTACCAGGAACAGCTACGCCTGATTCACCGGTAAAAAAATAAGTCTTCAGTAAAATATTATTAACCCTGTCTGTTAATGACGGGGTTTTTTATTTTACTTTTATCTATCATACAGTGGAATAAATAAGTTATGGCCCAGGGGAAAAAAATTATCCGTTACACATTTATCACCGTTTTAGCGATACTGTCATTCCTTACATGGCGCATATTTGGCAGCAATACCAATTTTGAAGAGGATAAAAAAAATGTTTATATAAAAACAGGCAGCACTTTTTTACGGGTAGCAAAAGAACTAAATAATAAAGGAGTTGTTACCAACACCAAATCGTTTAGTTTGCTGGCAAAATTTTTCGGTTACAAACAAAATATAAAACCAGGTAAATATGTTTTTGAAAAGGGCGCCAGCCTTTATACGATCCTTAAAACATTAAAATCGGGTAACCAAACACCTGTAAACTTGGTGATCAACAAACTAAGAACAAGGGAAGATTTTGCAGAAAAAATAGCTGCCAACTTTGAATGCGACTCGGAAACGGTGATCAACTTTTTAAAAAGTAACGATTCATTAGCAGCATTTAACCTGGATAGTAATACTGTAATGACAGCAATTATCCCCAATACCTACAGCCTGATCTGGAACACTTCTTTTCCAAAAATCTTCAGGCGTTTATATACAGAACAGCAGAAGTTCTGGAACGGTGAAAGGAAGAAAAAAGCAGCAGCAACAGGCCTTACACCACAGCAGGTTTACACACTTGCAAGTATTGTAGAAGAAGAAACCAATAAAGAAGAAGACAAAGGAAAGATAGCCAGTGTGTACATTAACAGGATGAATAATGGCATGAGGCTGGGTGCTGATCCCACAGTAAAATTTGCTTTAAAAGATTTTGGCCTGAAACGTATTTATGAAAAACACCTGAGAGTGCAGTCTCCTTACAACACTTATTTAAATAATGGTTTACCTCCCGGCCCCATCTGCACGCCATCTGCCAAAACAATTGAGGCTGTGCTGAATGCTCCGGCAACGGGTTATTTATACTTTGTAGCCAAACCGGATTTAAACGGCTACTCCAACTTTGCATCTACCTATGAAGAACACCTCCGGTATGCAAAAGCATATCAGCAGGCACTGGATACATTGATGCTGAGAAAAGCAGGAGGAATAAATTAATTAAATGCTGAATTGATATATTCTTACATTGCTGAATTGTTGATATCAGCAACACAAGAAATAAAATAGTGCAACAATAAACATTGAACAAATTAGAGCGGATCATAATCACAAAAACACCCCTTGCCTATTTATTACGCAAGAGCAAACACCTGTACTTACCGGGCTTTGAAGGTGTTCCTTTATTTGATGTGCTTAATTTTTTTTATAAACAGGTACAAACAGTAGGGCTTACAGAAAGAGCATCTGCCATTGCCTATAACTTTATCATGGCTATTCCGCCATCGTTCCTTTTTTTATTTACTTTAATACCTCACCTTCCCTTTATAAAAAAGGTAACACTTAAAAAAGAGCTGCATGCACTGATAACAGATATCATTCCTGCCAAAGTGCACAATGCGAACCTCATCAAATTTGTGGATTCATTTATAGATGACTCAAAGATTGGATTGTTATCTTTTGGTTTATTGATGGCATTGTTTTTTGCTTCCAATGCCATGATGGGGCTGATGCGTTCATTTAACAAGAACTATATCGGGTTCGCTAAAAGAAACGACTTCCACACCAGGTGGATGGCAATTAAACTTACAACCCTGCTGTTCCTGCTGCTGCTGGCCTTCCTTATTTTGATCATCACCCAGGGCGTTGTGCTTAAATGGATAGGAATTGAAAACAGTACATTGAGAGAGATTATCTTTTATGTAAGATGGATATTTGTAGTGGGACTTATTTATTATTCCATTGCATTTATTTACAAGTATGCCCCGGCAGTAGAAAAAAAATGGAAACTGGTTTCTCCCGGCACTATCCTTTCAACATTTCTGAGTATAATGGCCACACTGGGCTTTTCTTATTTTGTAAATAATTTTGGTAAATACAATGCACTTTATGGTTCTATAGGCACCATCATTGTATTTATGGCTGTTATTTATATCAATGCACTGGTACTCATCATTGGATTTGAACTGAATGTTAGTATCAATTCTCTTAAAATTATTGCAGAAAGAAGAGAGGCGGAAGAAAAGCTTAAGTCTGCAGCCACTCAAATTACATAAGCGGCTTGCAAAAGAATTATTTAGTTTTTAACTTTAAGAAAAATAAAATCATGAAAAAATTATTGGCCCCTATAGCAGTTATTACTGCCCTCCTGTTTTTATCATTTATTTCTGTTGACCCTTTGCCGATAGGCAGTACATTACCTAAACAGGATAAAAAACTAATGGATGTTTCAGGTAAAGAAACAAGCCTGAAAGAAGCCCGTGATAAAAACGGTTTGCTGGTAATGTTCAGTTGCAACACCTGCCCTTATGTTATCAAAAATCAGCAAAGAACCAGTGCCGTCTGCAGCTATGCACAAAAGAATGGTTTAGGTGTGGTAGTAATAAACAGCAATGAAGGCAACCGGGAAAGCGCAGAAAGTTTTGAAGCCATGAAAGCGTACGCTTCAAAACAACATTATCAATGGAAATATCTGGTGGATAGCGAAAGTGAATTAGCCAATGCATTCGGTGCCAACAGAACACCCGAGTGCTTTTTGTTTGATAAAGATTTGAAACTTGTTTATCATGGTGCTATTGACAATAATCCATCTGATGAAGATAATGTGAGCCGTAAGCATTTGCAGATAGCTATTGATGAAGCTGTGTCTGGTAAAGATGTTTCTGTGAAAGAAACAAAGAGTGTTGGATGTGGTATTAAACGTAAAAGCTGATGATGTGAATGGTGAATGGTCAATGGTCAATGACTGTGTTTGAAGGTTTGAAAGTTGAAGGTGGATGGTTGATGGTACTGGTGAAAAAAACCTTAGTAGAAACAGGAGTAATGATTTTAAAAAACCTTATTACCTTGTTATTCCCTCTAATGAAAAGTAAATAAAGTAATAAGGTTGTAATAACTAATCAGGCATTTCTACTAAGGTTAAAAAGTTTAACTGTCATAAACAAACTGGCATGCCACCAAATTTGTTTGAAAAGTTATAAAAAAATGTCAACCTATTTCAGGCATGCACAAACTTCACCATTCACCACTCACCTGTCTATTGCCATTTTCAGCTCTGCTTCAAATTCCTCAGGTTTAAATTCCTGTTCAAAGAATTTTTTATATCCTGTGGCAGCATTTACAATAATCGTGGCTGGTATGGAGCCTCCCCAATTTTTATCAATCATATTGCAGAAGTAATCAGCATCGGTTTCATTCAACCATACAACCTCAGCAGTTATCCCGGTGCGTTTGGCAAATGATTTAATTTTGGCAGGATAATAACCCGGTAAATCCAGGCTCACCAACAGCAACTTTACTTTTTTATCTGCATATTTTTTTGTGATGTCCTGCATAAAAGGAATTTCTGCATTACACGGCCTGCAGAATGTTGCCCAAAAACTCACCACATAAATTGAATCCGTTTTTTTACTGTAATAGTTCACCACATCCTTTATTTTCCAGGAAGCCATCTTTTGTGGCTTAGCTGCCAAACTGAGTAAAACTGTAAAAAATAACAGGCTAAGTTTCTTCATCCTTAAAGTTAAGCTATCTGTACCTATCCACGTTTTGATAAAGGATTAAATAAGCTTTAATTTAGCTTTTGGTTAATCTCCTCTTTCAGATTAAATTTGCCAGCGTTTTAAAAAATTAAGCCAGCAGCATATAACCTGCCGGTAAATAATAAAAATCATTAAATCCAAATAAATATGGCATACGATGTAATCGTTTTAGGTAGTGGCCCTGGTGGATATCCAGCCGCTATCAGGGCTAGTCAGTTAGGAAAAAAAGTAGCAATTGTAGAAAAAGAAAGCCTGGGTGGTGTTTGCCTCAACTGGGGCTGTATTCCAACCAAAGCTTTATTGAAAAGTGCACAGGTGTATGAATATGCAAAGCATGCTGCTGACTATGGCCTTAACATACAAAATCCCACACATAATTTTGATGGCGTGGTTAAACGCAGCCGTGGTGTGGCTGATAAAATGAGCAAAGGTGTTCAGTTCCTGATGAAGAAGAATAAGATTGATGTGATTATGGGATATGGCAGATTAATTGCTCCAGGTAAATTGGAAATCACCGCTGCAGATGGTTCCAAAAAAACAGAGGAAGCAAAAAATATCATCATTGCCACAGGCGGCAGGGCAAAAGAATTACCGAGCATGCCGATTGATGGAAAAAAAATAATTGCTTACAGGGAAGCAATGGTATTGCCCACCCAACCCAAGAGTATGATCGTTTGCGGAAGCGGCGCCATCGGAAGTGAGTTCGCTTATTTCTACAACAGCATGGGCACCAAAATTACCATTGTGGAATTTATGCCAAGGATCGTTCCGGTAGAAGATGAAGACATCAGCAAAGAATTGGAAAAGCAATACAAGAAACAGGGTATTGACATCATGACCAGCAGCGAAGTGCTGAGTGTGGATACAAGCGGTGCAGGTGTAAAAGCAAAAGTGAAAACACCCAATGGCGAAGTAACATTAGAAGCAGATATTTTATTAAGCGCTGTAGGTGTAGTTGCAAATATTGAAGATATCGGACTGGAGGCCTTAGGTATCAAAACTGATAAAGGCAAAATCATGGTAGATGGTTTTGGCCAGACAAATGTTCCCGGTATCTACGCCATTGGTGATTGTACTCCCGGACAGGCATTGGCACATGTTGCGTCTAAAGAAGGCATCAATGCAGCAGAACATCTGAGTGGCCATCATCCCGAACCACTTGATTACAATAATATTCCCGGCTGTACTTATTGTTCACCAGAAATTGCTTCTGTTGGTTATACAGAAAAAGCGGCTAAGGATGCCGGTTATGAAGTGAAGGTTGGTAAATTTCCTTTTATGGCAAGTGGTAAGGCCAGTGCTGCAGGTGCTACAGAAGGCTTTGTAAAAGTAATTTACGATGCTAAATATGGTGAGTTCTTAGGTTGCCATATGATCGGCATGAACGTAACAGAAATGATTGCAGAAGCTGTAGTGGCACGTAAATTAGAAACTACTGCACACGAAATGTTGAACGCTGTACATCCTCACCCAACCATGAGTGAAGGACTGAAGGAAGCTACAGCGGTGGCTTACGGAGAAGCAACAGACGTTTAAAGAAAAATTTAATTGAAATAAAAAAAAGGATCGCAACTATCAGCGATCCTTTTTTATGCTTATAAATTTATTCGATTATTATTTCCCAAACACCTTTTTCAAAATACCCGTTACCTGCGCTGCCGGATCTTTACGGATCTTTTGTTCTTCCAGGCTGATGTTATGAAATAAACCTGCCAAAGCTTTTTCTGTAACATAAGCGGTAAGATCAGTATTTACCTGCTTTGAAGAAACCATATTATATTTTGAAAATACATCTTTCCAGTATTTGGTGGCATCTACTTTTGTTAAGGAAGCTTCTATCACGGGCCTGAATTTTTCTGTCAATTCTGCTGTGGTTGTTTTCTTTAAATAATCTGTAGCAGCAAAGTCTCCTCCTTTTAAAATTTGCAGACCGTCTGTTACTGACATTTGTTTAATGGATGTCCAGAATATATCTCCTATCCCGCTGGCAGCATCTTCTGCAGCCCTGTTCATGGACAACACTGCTTTATCCACCATCTTTCCCATGCCCACACTGCGTAAAGTTTTTTCAACCTCCTGTGCCTCTTGTGGCATCAATATTTTAATGGCTGCATCACCAAAAAAACCATCCAGCTTACTGAGTTTTTTTGAGCTGCTATCGGTACCTACTCTTAATGCTTCTTTCAGGCCGCTGATGATATCATCATTACTAAGGCCGTCTTTACTGCTGTTGCCAGAGATGTCATTTACGGTTTTTGTGGCTTTATTCATCAATCCTTTAAGCCCTTGTGCACCAGCACCCGTACTAAACAAAACGATGACTACGGATAGTGTAATTAGTTTTTTCATTTGATTATTTTGGTTCTAAAAACAAAAATAGTGCCTCCTGCATTTGCAGGGCTCAATTAATTTTTATCTTTAACAACTTTAACAATCCAATTATTGCATGGCACAGTTATCAGTTTGGGAAAAAGAAAGTTTTTTTGCTCCGCAAGATGTTATCATTATTGGAAGCGGCTTCGCAGGGCTGTGGAGCGCCTTAAAACTGCTGGAAAAGAATCCTCACCAAAAGATCACCATACTTGAAAGAGGCATTATACCCACCGGTGCAAGTACCCGGAATGCAGGGTTTAGCTGTTTTGGCAGTCCTTCTGAATTACTGCATGACATTGAAACCATGGGAGAAGAAAAAACATGGCAGGTGGTGAGCATGCGGTATAAAGGAATACATGAAATAAGGAAATATTTTTCAGATGAGGTGATTGGCTATAATGCTTCCGGAGGATATGAATGTTTCAAAGAAAGCTCTGCTGACTGGGAGCTTTGTGCTGCTAAACTCGGCTGGCTGAATAAAAGACTGCAATTAATTACAAAGCTGCAAAATACATTTAGCATTGCTGATGAAAAACTACCCACATTTGGTTTTGAAGGCTTTGCTCATTTGATAGAAAGTGAACTGGAAGGCGGACTGCATTCAGGAAAATTTGTACAGGCTTTGTTACAAAAAGTTCAGGGGATGAGTGTGCAGGTATTAACCGGTATTGAAGTAAAAAGTTTTGACTTAGAAGATGGAATGGTAAAAGTAGTCACCAATCAGCAAATCAGTTTCTCAACAAAAAAATTATTGCTCTGCACCAATGCCTTTACAAAAGACCTGCTGCCGGAACTTGACATAATACCAAACCGGGGCCAGGTTCTGTTAACTGGTGTAATAGACAATTTAAAAATGAAAGGCATTTTTCACTTTGATCAGGGTTATTATTATTTTAGAAATTTAGGTGAACGCCTGCTGATTGGTGGAGCAAGGAACAAATCATTTAAAGAAGAAGAGACTACTGAAATAGCCACTACCAGCATCATTCAAAATGAACTGGAAGATTTTGTGCGCCGGCATTTATTACCAAATACAACTTTCACCATCACCGACCGATGGAGTGGTATTATGGCAATGGGTAATGAAAAACTGCCCATTGTAAAAGCGATTAATGAACAGGTATTTTGTTGTGTAAGAATGGGTGGAATGGGTGTAGCGCTGGCGCCGGTGGTAGCTGAACAAATAGCATCTCTCATAATGGAATCATGAGGATAAATTTTCATCTACATCTTTATCAGTTTAGTAGTATAAGCTTTCTTTCCTTGCCCGATACGAATGATGTATATTCCTGTAACAAGATGCGATATATTGATTGTTATTTTTCCTTTGTTAACTTCTCCGTTGAATACATTTACACCCATTACATTGTAAATGCTTATATGCTTTACTTCAAATTGTGCAGCTGGTATATATTCAATCGTGGTAATATTCTGAACAGGATTTGGGTAAACTTTAAACATATCAACTGAATCTGATACCGTAGCTGGTGCCGTTTCAGGAATTGGCAAAGGAGCTCCCTGCACTAAACTGCTGTCGCAGGCAAATGAAGCAAGAAATGAATTACGGATATTTCCTTTTGCAAACAAGGCTCTCATTCTTTTCTTCTGATCAATGGTAAACATATTCATAGCAGCATCATCAGAAAAATCCATGTAGTTCATAAACATATCACCATTGGCATCCAAAGAACAATCCGTTACATGTGGAAAAATTGGAGAACCAAAATTATAAGTTTTTTGTCTTGGTGTATCATCCACACCATCATCACCGCAATCTGTATCTCCCCACATATGTTTTAAACCAAGCCAGTGCCCTATTTCATGCGTAGCAGTTCTGCCTTTATCAAATGGACTGCGAAGTGTTCCAACCGTACCAAAAACATCATAAGCGATTACTACGCCATCTCTATCAGCACCACCACCCGGAGGCGTTGCGTAACCTAAACTTCTTGCACTCAATGTACAAACCCAAATGTTCAGGTAACGCTGACTGTCCCATGCATCATCTCCACCACTGGCACTAAATTTCATTGCATCATCAGCAGTAAAAACTTCTATCTTGCTTTGTTTGCGGATAATTCCTGAAGTGCTTTTTCCTTTTGGATCTACCTGCGCAAGACAAAATTTTATTTTAGTATCAGCAGAAAGATTTTTAAAAACAAATGGGGTATTATCCCTGTCGTTATTCTGATTTGAAAAGTCTTTGTTTAATACTTCCAGTTGAGATAGAATTTGTGCATCGCTGATGTTTTGAATGGCATTTTTATAGAGCACATGTATTACTACGGGCACGCTGATAAGTTCATTTGATGAAGTATCTCTTGCTGCATACTTTTTTGAATTGGCAATTGTTTTTTCAATTTGCTTTTCAGCCAGGTCAAATGAATTTTGCAAAGAAGGGTTTTGAAGAAGCAGTTGTTTCTTATAGGCAGATGAACCACATAAGCGTTGTGCACCAGCGTGGGTCAGAAGAAAAATAAAGAATAAAGTTATCAGTGCTTTCATAAGTTCGATCAGGAATTATTTCCCTGTTTACTCATGTTGAATTCATGATTGGTGCCAAATGCGTAAACGTTTTACCAGAGCGACTTTCATAGAATTGGGATTTCATTTAATTTCCATATTCCGGAAAAAAGAGATGACAAAATGGACGTAAACACAGTCCTAAGCGGAGTTTTAACAGTGGAAAATGGATTGAAAAGATAAGGCTAAGGCCCTAATGGAATTTACAATGGAGTACTGGAATTGGAATCTTAAAGGATATTGGATGGTATTAAAATCCATCCCTTTAATAGTACGGATACCTTAATAAATGTTAAAGGAAATACCGTTTCAGAGATGCTGCAATTAACAACATATTTGCCATCGCTGCAAATAAATTGGCAATCTTTTAAAAATAGGATATATGGAAAACTATTTCCGGTTCGTTACATTTGCCATCAAATTTTAAAGATGAAAAAATTATTACCCTCACTGTTGATAGTTTTATTTATAGGATGTAATAACAACAAAACCGATGACGGACCGGATGAAACACCTGCTGCTACTGGTATTCCGGCTCCAAAAATATTGCCCGTAATGGTGCTGGCAGAATATCCACATGATACAGCTGCCTTTACGGAAGGTCTCTTTGTGCATAAGGGAAAAATGTATGAAAGTACGGGTCAGTTTAAAGAATCAATGATACAGGTATATGATATCAAAACTGGTAAGACTGAAAAAAAATATCCAATTAAGGACAGTAGCATTTTTGGTGAGGGCATTAATATTTTAAAAGACAAATTATATCAACTCACTTATCAAAATCACATCGTTTATGTTTATAATTTGAATGACCTGAGTAAACCAATTAAAACTTTTCCGTGGCAGACGGAAGGATGGGGAATGACGAATAATGGCACAGAACTAATTATTAGTGATGGTGGACGTGAAGGCAATCTTTATTTTGTGAATCCCGATGATTTTAGAGTCAAAAGAATCTTGCAGGTGGCGGATAATTTTGGACCAGTGGATAATTTGAATGAGTTGGAATATATTAATGGAACCATCTTTGCCAATGTGTGGGGAGGCGATTATATCTTACAAATTGATCCATCCAATGGGCATGTTATTGGTAAGATACAAACCGCAGAACTACTAAAGAGTTTTTATGCCACGTACCCGATCAATTGGGGAAATTTTGAAAATGTACTGAACGGCATTGCTTATGACAGCGCCAGCAAGAAAATATTTATTACCGGGAAAAACTGGCCCAAGTTATTTGAGTTACAATTTAATTAATTGAGTTTTGTTGCAAGGAGAAACTCTATGGAACTGTATTTCCAAATGCATTGATTCCATATTGGGATAAATAAATTACCAGCAGCAATAATCCGGCAGCGCCTAAAACAATAGCCCATATCCACCATTTGTCTTTTGCTGGTTCATCTACATTCAGTAACTCTGTCATTTCTGTGTTAGTGGTTTCCTTATCCCCTACTAACATTGCATGTTGCGAACGCTCTCTTATTACCCTAATGGCAGTTACAGCAAGCTGTAAATTTTCATCCAGTTGCACCGGCATAAATTTTATATCACCTGAATCATCCTTTGTAAAAACTCCTATTCCAACCAGGTCAACTACACCTTCTACATCCAGTTTATTTTTCATCAGTTCACTAATAGCTGAAAATTCGTTGAATAACTTTTCATCAGCATTGCCGGGAGCAAAAACGATCTCCTGGACAGGAGCCATTATTTGTTTACTGGAAAAATCACTTGATGCCAGATATGTAACCAACGAAAGTTTACCAATACCCGGAAGCACACAGAATTTTCTTTGAAAAAAAGAAGCGGCGATGATGTTGTACATAGCTAATAATTTGAAACAGAAATAAAATTGATGCAAATATCAATATCCTTGTTCAAACTACCATTAAAAGCTGGCGAAGCCTGCAATAAAAATTAAAATTTAAAAGTAACGCCACCTAAAATATTCAATCCGTAAACCGGATAATTATACCAGCGCTGGTATTTATTGTTGAAGATATTATTTACATCCAGCCAGGCGCTGAACCTTTTATTGATCATTAATTCAATACCAGCACTCAGGTCATTGCCACCCTTTAAAGTGGCATCTGTATTATCACTTAATAGAACCGGGCCTCCTCTGAATGCAGTAAAATCTCCTTTGATCATTACCTGTTTAAATGCCCACCAGCGAAGTGATGCATTTACTTCAACAGGGATAGTGCCCCATGCCCTTTCATTATCTTTCATGCCGGTATAGCCATTGAAAGTAATGCCTGCTGTCGCTGTAAATTTATCCTGGCTGATATAACTTAAGTCGCCGTGAACCCGAAAGTTTTTCACACTGCTTTCGTTGCTTACATAAAATAATTCCAGGTTGGTTTTGTTATTTACAAAAAACGGAAGGTTGGTATAAGAAAGATAAGATGCTTTAGCATTGAAATTAAAATGGTCACCCAGTGTTGCTTTAATGCCTCCATAAAATTCAATTTCTTTTGTATTACGCTGCACTGAATCCGACTGCAGGTAAGGATTGATGGCCGATAAATTTTGATAACTATTTTTAATTAACCTGCCTGTTAAGCCTGCCTGCAATAAAAAAAACTGGTCCTTCAGTTTCAGTTCGCCGTAGATATTGGGTAGCACACTCAGCTTGCTGTTATCCCATGCAGGCGTTACCCCTCCATGTATTTTAAATGTTGACTCCGGCGAAACATATATCAGTTCTGGCGCTATGGAAAAAATATTATTGTTCAAACTTACATTTTCAATAAGGTCTTTTGATTTATAAGAAGTGATATCTGCTTTGGCAGTAATACTCACTGTAAATACATCAGCAAAAGTTTTATTAACTGGTGCTGTCACAATCAATGAACTTTCCTGCACCTTATTTTTATTATTAAAAAGATTGATCTCTACATTAGGATCGTAATTTATTCCAGATTCATTTTTATCTTTATTCCGGATGCCAATATTCATCTTTACAGCCTGAAAACGCTGCAGTACATCTTCTTTAGTATATTCATGCGCCACATGGTCGTATCCATACAAACTAAAATCCTGCTGACGAACATCTCCGCCACCATAGATCTCATTTTTTGCTGTAAAAAAACTACCGGCTGCCTTTACATGAAAATCAGTATAATCCTGGTTTTTAATTTCTCCTTTGGATGTTATATAATCAGCATAAATATTTACCAATTGTTTTTTACCATCACCAAAACTAAATCCTGCACTAAAGTATGGAGTTGAATAATTTCCAATCCCAGCTTTCAGAAAATTCCTTAATCCAAGATCCAGCGTAGTATCTTGCTGCAGCGCTAATGGCTTTAAAGAAACAGGCTGATAAGTATAAAAAAGATTTTGCTGCGGAATGCTGTATGGAGATATAGCTTTTGCAGAATCAGGATTTAACGGTGCTGCAGAAAAATTGATCTTCACTGCATTTCGTAATACAGGCTTATAACTGGAAGTGATATCAATGGATTGTCTTTTTGTGGTATCTCTCTGGGCAAAAGAAACAACACCCGTAAAACAAATTATCACTATAAAATATATTCTTTTCATTTTGTTATTTAAGGTTACCAGAACTGTTGCTGTTATTGCCTGTATTAAATTTTTGAAGTTGCTTTTTCTTCTTCTTTTGCTTTATCTAATTTTTGTTGTGCTGCTGCTTTTAACTCCGGTATGCTGGAGTTTTGAGATACACTTTCATAAGTGGCTTTTGCATTGAAATAATCTTTCTTCTGCAGGAAAATATCTCCCAGCAACAGGTAAGATTTGGTAACCCAAAAATCGTAGCTGCTCGTTTCTTTTATTGTTGCCATGGCTGCTTTCTCTGCGGCAGTCATATTATTTAAAGTAAACTGGCAGTTAGCAATTTCAAACCTTGCCTCTGCCCCCCATGCTGTTTTATTAATGGCTGCACAATTTTTAAAAGAGGCAATGGCATTATTGCAATCATTGCTTAACTGCTGCGATTTACCCAGCACTAAAAATCCCACCGACTTATCATCGGTACTGATACCTTTTTTTGAAACCAATTCTTTTGCTGCATCATTGGCCTGCGTAAAATCTTTTAACTGGTAGTAACAACGCACCAGGCCTCTCAATGCTTCTAATTGATTTTCCTGGTTTACAGCACCGGTTTGCAAAGCACTAAAATATTTTTTTGCATTGGCATAATCTTTCAATTCAAAATAGCTGATCCTTGCTGCTGCCAGTGTGGAGCGTTCATAATACTTATTCAATCCTTTGCCATATACATAATCATATCCTTTTAATGCATTGGGCCAGTCTTTGGTTTTTGAATAACATTCACTGCGGAAATAATTTGCTTCAATTGCAAAAGATCCATCTGGATATTGACTTAAATAATTATTGAATCCATTAATTGCAGCCGCACAATCGCCGTTACTGTATTTTAATTCAGCAGCAGCATATGTTAAAGAGTCTGCCTCGGAAACAGAAATATTTTTGCCATTCTTTTTCATCAGCTCCACATACTCATTGGGCTTTCCTTCTTCCACATAAATATTTTTAATATTGTCAAGCGCCTCATCCGCTTCAGGCGATTGCGGATATTGCTGGATCAATTGCTGGTAGCTGTTAAGAGCGTCGGCATTCTTATTAAGGTTATAATAACTCAATCCTGATTTTAAATAAGCCAATGGTTTTAGTCCACCGCTGTTAGAAGCAGTTAAAATATTCTTCAGGTAAGGAATAGCTTCTGCAAATTTTTCCTGTGCCATATAAGTATTGGCTATTTCCATGGTAGCATCCGGCACCAGTACACTTTGAGGATACTGCCGGTTCAGGCTGTTCAGTACCGTTATCTTGGAAGCACCACTTTTAATACCTGCTATCATTGCCTTTTGAAATAAAGCATAATCACTTTGTGGCAGTGCATTGTTGATCACATTATCATACATGGCATTGGCCTTTGAAAAATCTTTTGCCATAAAGTAGCAGTCTGCACTTCGTACATAGGCATCCTGTTCCAGTGATGAAGCGGTGGTATTCATCTTTGCAATGGACTCGAAATAGCCCAATGCTGTTTTGTAATTTTCTTTCTTTAGCCAGCTATATCCAAGATCATACTTTGCTGTTTGCATGTTGGCCTCACCCAATGGAGCCGAATTACTTTGTACAAAAAATGAAAGGAACCGGATGGCCTCATCAAATCTTGCAGAGCGATAAGCAATTTCTCCTTTCCAAAAATTTGCATACGGGGTAACACCCGATGAAGGAAGAGAAAGTATATTGCCAAAAAGTTCATCTGCTTTTGCTATTTGCTGATCATTCATGTATTCCACTGCCCTGCCGTATAAAATCCTCGGATATACTTTTTGCATCGAAGCAGTTGGCTTAATAAATGATTCATACAATGCCAGTGCATGTTTATAGTTGTTGGTATTGGCCAGCAGGCCCACCATTATTTCTTTGGCTTCGGTATTATTTTCTGAAGATGGGTACTCATATATAAAGCGCTCCATTTCTTTGAGGGCAATATCCTGGTAACTGAGTTCGTAAGAAAGTTTGGCGTAATTAAACAAGGAGATTTCCTGCTGCTTTTTATTACTGCTGTTATAAGCACAATATTGAAAAGCGGTACGGGCATTGGTCTTTTGATTGGTTTTTAAATAACAATCCGCCAGTATGTACATGGAGTTTTGTCCAAGAGAATCTTTCTCATTGCTCAATTGTTTTAACCCATCAATTGCTTTGTCAAATTTTTTCGCCTCGTAATAACAATAGCTCAATTCATACATATCTTCCCTGCTCACCTTGTCGCTGTTGTTTACATAATACTCCAGCAATGGAAGCGCTTTGGCAAAATTCTTTTTCTCAAAATAAATCTGTCCCATCAGTTGCTTCAGCTCCTTCTCATAATACAAACCTCCCCTGCTCAGCACACTTTCTCCATACTTTACAGCTTCATCTTTTTTATTCTGAAAATAATAAATGTCAGCAATGTAGTATGGTACCACTCCCTTGTATTCACCTTTGCTTTCTACCAACCTGAAGGAAGTTAGTGCCTCGTTGTATTGCTTTTGATAAAAAGATATAAAACCATAATAGTAGTTGGCAGGTATATAATATTTGTTATTGGGCAGCTGGTGAATTTCATTAAAGAGCGGCTTTGCTTTATCCAGGTTTTTTAAATTGAAGTAGCAATAGGCCATCTCAAATTTTGCATCCGCTATATCAGCATTATCCAGGTTAGCCAATCCAGCTCTTTCATAATTTAAAATAGCATTACTGAAATCATCCTGCTGAAAATAATATTTACCCAGGTGATAGCTCATCAATTGAGTACGTGGCTCATTGTTTATCCAGTTGATATATTGAGTGGCTTCTTCTTCTGACTGTGGTATCTGCAGTTTCAACCTGCACACCGTGTAATAATAATTTGCATCGTCATGCAAATATTGTTTAGTGGTTTCCTGATTGTCTGCTTGCTCATGTTTTACTTCCTGCAGCAAAGGATATGCTAAGGCATACTGCTGTTTTACAAAAAGGTCTTTTGCTTCTTTAAATTTTCTTTCTGTATCAGTATATACATATGTTTGCTGGGAAAATAGTGGAAGAGAAAATATAGACAAGATGGCCAGGAATACAATTGGCTTTTTGATCATCATAAATGTGGAGTCTTTCATTTTATTGTATCACAAAATTAGCTACATTGCCTTCAGTACAAACACCATTCCAAAGCATTTGTGAATAAGTGGATAAGTACCTTAAACAAAACGAATGTACATTCGCAGTGCTGTTAAATAAATTATAAAGTAAACAGCGGATGAAAATTTTAACCTCTTAAAAAACAAAATTAGTTGCATTATGAAAAAACTGTTATCTACAAAATATTCAGCAGGAGCCTTTAATACAGCCATGTTGCTGCTGCGTTTAGTGGTGGGATTTTTAATGATCAATCATGGTTATGATAAGCTGGTTCACTTTGGAGATTATCAAACCAAGTTTATGAATTTTTTAGGAATGGGGCAAACCGTCTCGCTGGCTCTGGTGGTATTTGCCGAATTCTTTTGTTCCATCTTTTTAATTCTTGGTTTATTTACAAGACTATCCGCTATTCCATTGATTGTTGTTATGTGTGTTGCTTTATTTAAAGTTAATAACGCAGATTTTTTTGGAAAAGGCGAAACTCCTGCCTTGTATCTTGGATGTTATTTAATACTCTTAATTCTTGGACCTGGCAGGATCAGTGTGGATGGGATGTCTGGTAAATAAAAGATTATTCAGGGTTGCCAGCCTTTTTTTAAAATCACTTTTTAAAAATGTTTACAACAGAAACGCAGATCAGAATTCATTATGCTCTCACCGACCAGATGGGTGTAGTGTATCATGGTCACTATGCACAATTTTATGAAATTGGAAGAGGCGAAGCGTTGAGACAAATTGGTTACTCTTATAAAGATATTGAAGCAATGGGCATCATCATGCCGGTGGTGGATATACACAGCCGGTTTCTCCGCCCTGCAAAATATGAGGACCTCATAACGGTTAAAACTATTCTAAAAGAGTTACCGGTGCATCACAAAATTATTTTTCATCATGAAATTTATAATGAGCAGGATGAGCTGTTAAATACCGGTGATGTGACACTTTATTTTATGCAGGCTAAAGGAATGAAGCGATGTGAAATGCCGGTGGAACTGAGAGAGAAACTGAAAGGGTATTTTGACAAAGCGGTGCATCATAAATAGTATATTATTTGGTTTATTATTTTTTCAACCATTCATATAAAAGGTATGAAACAATACTGCCGTTTCGGACTTTTGTTTGTGCTGGTCATCATTTTAACCAGTTGTAATGGTCAGTCAAAAAAGAATGATCAGCCGGCATCGCTCCATCGTTCCTCTAATATAAAATTATCGGTGGGGGTTGTGATGGTTGCGAACTGATGTATGTTGACATGCCTTCTGTTATTAATGCTATTGATACCAGTGCCGGGTGGAATGAAAAAGGACAGCAGCTTTTAGTAACCGGAACTGTTTATAAAATTGATGACAAAACGCCTGTTCCCAATGTGATCATTTACTACTGGCACACGGATAGTAACGGTTATTACTCTCCCAAAAAAGGGATGACGGAAAAAGCTAAACGGCATGGTCATATTCGTGGTTGGGTAAAATCTGATGAAAAAGGCAATTACTCCATCTATACCATCAGGCCTGCACCCTATCCAAAACGTGATATACCTGCTCATATTCACACCTCCATAAAAGAACCAACTATTAACAATGAATATTACATTGATGAATGGGTGTTTGATGATGATGAATTACTGACAACTGAAAAAAGAAAAGCATTGGAGAACCGTGGAGGTAGTGTTATTTTAAGGATACGGGGTTCTGGGGAGCTTCAAATTGCTGAGCATGATATAATACTGGGATTTCATATTCCAAATTATCCTGGTACTATTTAGTATGGAAGTTTCTGTCACTGTTGGTATTTCATTAAAAAGTTAGCTATCCCGGTGAGCCGACGTTGTGTGTTTTCACCAACGTCCGAAGCCTTAACCTGTATACTGTTTCCCATTTTCGTTCTCTTCATACTTACATTCATCCGGCACATGAGCAAATTGGTTAAAGTAAAATAACTCAACGCTTACCTGTTGGTGAAAACACCCAACAGGAGCGTTTAATAAATATTAAAGAGCATTCAATTTGTTACACCCGCGGCGGCAAAGAATAAAAAACCTTGCATTGCTGCAAGGTCTGAATGTTATCACCTTTAAAAAACAAACATGAGATATTGTTTAACGGTGTATTAAAAGAATTATTGCTCCCGGGTATTCTATCTTGATTTATTTACAGAGTGGGTGTTTGTTACTGAAAGAAATAGCCGGGAAAGAAGCGTCTTATTAAAGTTGGTATATACTGTAAAAAATCCGCCGGGACAGAACCTCCACTTATTTTGTACGTTGTGTTTTTTTAGGCCATTTTTTGATTAGTGAAATTGCTTGATTAAAAACATCAATTAGTATTGACACGCCAAAACCAAAAATTAATATGAGTGTCGCATGTCGGTCAAATGAAGTTTGCAAACATGCTTTTAATTTAGCAATGCTAATATTAGAATGTGAACTTACGTAATCTCCAATAGTTGGCCCATTTACAAGGAAATAGTGCGTCAAACCAAATGGGCACCTTAACCAATAGGCAACCGCTTTATCATTCATTGCTGTGTGATCTGGCGGTTCATATCGTACCTCCCAAGTTCCAAAGAAATGGAAAGAAGCAATAATCATTATTCCAATAACAAAGCCAGCAATAAGTATCTTAATTAGATTTAAAAACATAATATTCGCCCGTTTATTCGATTTCTTTTATTATAAACCCTACCAAAAACGAATTTCTTTTGGCAACGGGTCTGCTGAAGAATCTATGGGCATCACAGGCATTCTAACAATCCTACTCTTTCCCTCTGCCTGCACACTTCCTGCTACTTGGTTCCTTAATTTTGAATAGGCTTCACACGGGTTGGTCCAAATGGCATACTCAAGTTCTTCATTGAGGTTAGCAGTGGCCACAGCACAATTAGCCGGTGGATTTTTGTTAAGAATAGCATCCAGTATTTTAGAGCTTCTTGCATTTTTGTAAGCTGCCACTGAACTTATAAAGCTGGTGGCTTTATTTACACTTCTTTCCCTGCAAATGGTATAATAATAATGCGATGAATAATATTTTTCAAAAACATCCAGGTAAGCAGTGTCAGGAAATTCTTTCATTAATCTAAATGATATTTCCCCCATACGCCAGTTGTTTTTCATTAGCCGGTCTTTTATTATTTTGACATCTTCTTTCTTTTTAAATCCCGCCAGTCCATACAGGGCGTATTCAACATCCTCAAAACCCATTTCGCCATATTCTTCTTCATACTTCCTGTTACGGGTGGCCATATCCCTGATGTAGGGATAATATTTTTCCCGGGGTTGAATCTTTTCAAGAATGGTATATGCCGACTGCAAATAATTATGCCTTGTAATTACTTCATCAATCGCAGTGTTTTTGTCTTTGATGCTTTTCCATTCAAAATTCTGCAGGAGTTCATCTGTGATAGCCTTATAATAAATGCCAAACTCTCCATGGTCAAATCCAACCGTTGCGGTGTCGTCAAGGTGATTCATTATAATGTCGAAATGATTGAATGAGGTTCGCCGAAGCATGTCTTTGAGTGCCCATGCTCTCAATACCGGGTGTTCTGAATGGCTTAGCTGGATTAGGTCATTGTCTGTTGACATCATTTTTAGTGTGCTGTCATAATAGTCAACTATCCCTTTTGAAACAATATTGGTAAGATAAGGCTGCACGGGTTTTCTAAAGTCTTTAATAGCATATGTGTATTTGCTGTCGTCTGTCTTGCAGGATGAGCAGAAAGTGATGAATGAGAAAAATAAAAACTGGTTTTGACGGAACATACAGTGTTTATTATAAGATGCGGTGGCGGTAGGTTTCCATACGGCCGCTTGCCGATGCAATATAAATAAATTGCTCACGGGATACCGGATGGAAGCGTAAAGCAAGGTGAGGCTTTGTGACTTTGGCATGGTGCTGTACTTGCAGCGAACAGCCGGAGCCAATGCTCCGCCTTGGTTCGTGGCACACGAACCATCCTCCGTGCTTAATCTCCATAAAATGCTGTAAATATGTTTTCCAAAAATCCAAATTCATCAATACCGGTTTCATAATACCTGGCAGAGGAATATAACATTTACTGTGTTTACATGGAATGGCACCATGTTTAAAAAAGCTGATAAAAGAAATAAAGGTGAAAAGCTGCCCGACAGAAATGGAAAGCCCACAGCTGAAGGTTTGTGCCCAGGGTTTGTGGCGAGGACTTGCAATGTATGGCCGGAACCGAAGCCCAAAAATGGACCATCTGCCGACAGCCCGCCCTTTATCTTTTAAAAAACTAATCAGAAGGATTGCGATTGCGTTGTTTTTGCACCATTTCCCCTATTTTTGCCCACCTAAATTTTAACATTTACTCAACATGGACAAATTGTTTTACGTAGTTCCGGCATTAGGCATAGTAGGCCTTTTGTACACATTTATCAAGTTTGCCTGGGTATCCAAGCAGGATGCAGGTAACGAACGCATGAGAGAGATCAGCACTTATATTGCTGAAGGTGCAATGGCTTTTTTAAAGGCTGAGTACAAGATCCTCACCTACTTTGTAATCATTGGGGCTTTGTTACTGGGCGTAATGGGCTACAGTAATGCCAGCAGCCACTGGAGCATTGCACTGGCATTTGTAATGGGTGCGTTTTTTAGCGCACTGGCTGGTTTTATTGGTATGAAAGTGGCCACCAAGGCCAATGTTCGTACAGCGCAGGCTGCCCGTACCAGTTTAAGTAAAGCATTGCTGGTTTCTTTTACAGGGGGCTCTGTGATGGGATTGGGTGTGGCTGGTTTAGCTGTGCTGGGTTTGGGAAGTTTGTTCATTGTATTAATTAGTTTATTTGCCCCGGGTGCTGCGTCTAACAGCGAACTGGTGACAAAGGCAATCGAAATATTAACGGGTTTTAGTTTGGGTGCGGAAAGTATCGCCTTATTTGCCCGTGTGGGTGGTGGTATCTATACCAAGGCAGCGGATGTAGGCGCTGACCTGGTGGGTAAAGTGGAAGCTGGTATTCCTGAAGATGATCCACGTAACCCGGCAACCATTGCGGATAACGTAGGTGATAATGTAGGCGACGTGGCAGGTATGGGTGCTGATCTGTTTGGTTCTTATGTAGCCACTGTGTTAGCAACGATGGTGCTGGGGCATGAGGTAACAGATAATTTAGGTAGTGCATTGGCAGATGGATATGGTGGTTTCTCTCCTATTTTATTGCCAATGCTGATTGCTGGTACTGGTATCTTATTTTCTATCATCGGAACTTTTTTTGTAAGAATCAGTGAAAATGCAGGTTTGAGTACCACTAAAGTACAAAGCGCTTTAAATATGGGTAATTGGGGCTCTATTGTTTTAACTGCTATTGCCACTTACTTTTTAGTAAATTATTTACTGCCTGTTGACATGACTTTACGTGGACATGCATTCACCAAGAATGGTGTGTATGGTGCTATCCTGGTAGGTCTTGGAGTGGGTACATTAATGAGCCTGATTACTGAATATTATACAGCCATGGGCAAGCGCCCGGTATTAAGTATTGTTCGCCAGAGTGCTACAGGCCATGCTACCAACATCATTGGTGGTTTGGCTGTAGGTATGGAAAGTACCTTATTGCCTATCCTTGTTTTGGCAAGTGGTATTTATGGTTCTTATGCCTGTGCAGGTTTGTATGGTGTGGCCATTGCTGCTGCCGGTATGATGGCTACTACTGCTATGCAATTGGCCATTGATGCTTTTGGTCCTATTGCCGATAATGCAGGTGGTATTGCAGAGATGAGTGAATTACCAAAAGAGGTTCGTGAAAAAACAGATATTTTAGATGCAGTAGGTAATACTACAGCGGCTACCGGTAAGGGTTTCGCAATTGCTTCAGCTGCGTTGACCGCACTGGCTTTGTTCGCTGCTTTTGTTGGAATCTCAGGAATTAAAGGTATTGATATCTATAAAGCT
>JAYVLZ010000002.1:0-10816 GCA_043759175.1 Chitinophagaceae bacterium
CTGTTTTCATATAGTTATCTGCAGGCCTTATCCAGTCTGTGGAATACTGTGCAAATAAATTAGCAGCAGGCAACAGAAGGCAGGCTATAATTGTGAAGATATTTTTCATGATTAGATGTATTAAAATTTTAAAATGCTTTAAAAGATAAAAACCATTCATTTTTAAACCAATGATAATGATCGTGTAAAAGGATGATTATCGTTAATGTACACCGCCTGATAATGATACGGCGGTGTGGATGGTTGTCTAAAAAAATCCAAATTTTATTTTTTCTTTCATGCTTCAAAGTTAGTATCGGTAATTGTTTTTTTCTGGTGACCATTGTCACTTCAGCAAACGGTTGTTTTCATCTTTTGGTTGCTCTCAATCCCATTCCGTTTCCTTGTATCCACACATAGCCGTATGATTTGGATTGAACCAACCAGGCAATAGTCTGGTAAGTTCTTAATCCCGGAATGCTATTAACCTTTAATGAATGCATACACTTACATTTAGTAATTTTATAAAGCAGATTTATTTGGAACAGCAGGATAATTATTAATGTATACGCAGGATAAATTATTAATGTATACTTTGTAGTATGAAGAGTATTACAGTGCAATTACCAAAATAAAAGATGATAGATATTAAAGAAATACAAAGAGACTTTTTCTACTTTGGAAAAGAATTAATCAATGAAATGCAGGAGGTATGTGATATAATTGAAGTTCCTAAAAACACAGAATTAGTAAGGGAGGGTCAATTTGTAAAAGTAGTTCCAATAGTTTTAAAAGGATTGGTAAAAGTTTTTATAGGGCAGGAAGATAAAGAGTTATTGCTGTATTATATTCAGCCTAAGCAGAGTTGTATTATGTCTTTTTCGTCAGCACTTAAAAATGAAAAAAGCAAATTTTTTGCCATCACAGAAAAAGACAGCACCGTTTTAGTTATTCCTGCCGATAAATTATCCCGGTGGGTTACTGAATATCCAACAATAAATAAATTATTCTACCAGCAATTTGATATTCGTTATGCTGAACTGATTGATACCATCAATCATCTTCTTTTTGATAAATTAGACAAACGACTTTTCGATTATTTATCTGAAAAAATTTCCATCACAGGTATAAATCCCATTAAGATATCTCATAAACAAATAGCGAATGACCTTGGCACTGCAAGGGAAGTAATCAGCCGGCTTATTAAAAAACTAGAGCATCAAAATAAAGTTAAGCAGCATCATGATTGTATAGAAATCATTTAATACAATGAATGCTTTTCCTGCACTTTTTATTGAATGGATGATTGTTTGCGGACCAATGTTGCAAAGGAAAAGTTTATTTTGTTCTTTAATTGATGTATTCCCTTTTTCCAGTTGTAGCCTTAGATTGGGGTGTACATATATGGTTAAAGTTTTTTGTAATCAACAGCTTTTTCAACATGCCTCATCGCTAATTAATTATAAATTCAACTTAAAACTATGGGCCTTCTCCCGGCTCAGGTATTTCGTATGGAGGGGGATTTTCAAATGGATCTTCGTCAGGTATTAAATCTGGATCTTCTTCAGGAATAATGGGTTCTTCCGGATCAAAGATTGCTCTCGTTCCGCAAACTTTTTAGGTGATGGTATTTCGGTTGGTTTTACCTGTTGTATTTTATCAATGCATCTTTTTTTACCAGAGTTATCTCCAAAAAATAACCTGTTTTTTCGCAGGTTTACCTGCTCCTTAATGTATAAATTTTTTCTGTTTTAGATCATCATATTTCCTGATCGACATCATAGCGCCTTTTTTCAGATGTATGAATTTTGTAAAGTTAATTGTTATAACATCTGTTATAAAACATATAAAAAATGAAAGCATTAATAAAAAACATGGCTGTTGCAACAGGAATTTTATTACTCTTTTCAGCAACAAAAAAAAATATAACAGCAGATGACTGGAAAGCACCTGCCGAAGCAGATAAATTATTCAACCCTCTAAAAGGCAATGCAGCTGAGTGCTATTGGAAAAAGTTTGGCTATGTCCGGTGTACAGCCCCTTCCGGAACAACTCAAAGAATTACAAAATCTTCCAATAAATCTTTTACCGCTGTAAATATTATTGCTGTTTTGCTTTTTGCATCTTTGATACTGATGAGCATTGTAAAATATTATTAGCCGGGTAAATGCCTTACTACAGTAAGTAATTCTATTTTAAAACAGTGTGATCTATCAAACAAAGTAAGGTTATGAAAAAAAATACATCAAATCAAAAAATTCAGGTTGTTATCATCATTATACTTTCTCTGCTCTTAGCAGCCTGCAGTTTTAATAAGCAGGTTCTGGGGCCTAAAAAACTTTCTCCCACGGTAAAAGAATTTACCATTAAAACTTTTACAGACACATTTGCAGTTCATTTGCCGGATAGCAGCAATCAAATTATTTTTACAAAAAACGGAGGAGATATCATTGACTTAGGTTTCAGCATAGAAAATGTATTTTTTAAAGATACCAATGGAAATATACTTAACGGATGGTTTTTAAAACCAAAAAATCAAACGCCAAAAATTACTTTACTGCATCTTCACGGAAGCGGAAAGTTTTTAGGAGATCATTATAAACATATTTACCCGCTGGCAAAAAATGGCTTCCAGGTTTTTATGTTTGATTACAGTGGCTTTGGTTTAACCCAGGGAGAAGCCAGCAGGGAAAATATTATTACCGATGCGGTTTCTGCACTGGAATATTTAAAAACAAGAGAAGATGTAATGGGAACAAGGCTGGTAATTTACGGGCAATCTTTGGGCGGACATTATGCAACCGTTGTGGGGCCGCTGGTACAAAACAACATCGATGGGTTGGTAGTTGAATGTGCTATTACATCATTAAAAGAAATTGCAGGATACAGAACCCCGGTTATTGGAAACATTCTAATGAAACAGGGCTATCATGCGGAAAAAGTGATAAGGGATTTTCATAAACCGGTATTGGTAATACATAGTATGGAAGATAAGGATGCTCCATTTTATATGGGCAAAAAAATATTTGATGCTGCAAACCGGCCTAAAGAATTTTATGAAATTAAAAAACCGCATTGTTGCGGACCAATCTATAACGCAAATGAAATTTCGGAAAAAATAAAAAATATGCTGAAGGTAAATAGCAAGGAATAAAATTTTCGGAAACAAAAAATGATATAACATAATTAAAAAAAGATGTTATGCAAACAATAAAACAAGCAGCAAAAAAATTTCTTTCCCACAACAGTATTGCCGTGTGCGGCGTTTCCCGTACAAAAGAAAATGCAGCCAATCTTATCTATCGCAAGCTGCGTTCGGAAGGCTACAAAGTATTTGCAGTAAATCCTAATGCAACAACTGTAGAAGGAGATATCAGTTATCCCAATCTTAAAGCCATTGCTGAAAAAACTGAGGGTGTAGTGATTGTTACCAAACCGGAAGTAACCAATGAGATTGTAAAAGAATGTGCAGAGCTGGGCATTGCAAATGTTTGGATGCACAACGGAATAGATTCAAAAGTTACCAGCGTTTCTGCAGAAGCGGTAGATTTTTGCAGAAAAAATAATATCTCAGTTATACCCGGAGCTTGCCCCATGATGTACATCAGCCATGCCGACATGGGTCATCGGTTTATCAGCTGGATGCAAAACATAACAGGAAGACTGCCCAAACAGGTTTGAGTCGCTATAAAACGGATGTTAAAATGTCAAACTCAAAACATATCGCAAAATTGCTTGGCCCTTTCCTTATTGCAATGACTATTTCCGAAATGTTGAATCCACGTATCTGGGATACTGTTGCAGTTACACAAACTTATTTGGCAGGTTCCTTATGGTTATTAGCAGGCCTTGCAATAATTCGTAGCCATAATTATTGGGTATTTAAATGGCCCATAATGATAACACTAATTGGGTGGTTTGCAATTTTCGGTGGTTTGAGCAGAATGTTTTTTCCGGGGCCGGTACAACAGGGTTTTGTAAATAATTTTATCGTAATTGGTTTGCAAATAGTTCTACTTGTTCTTGGAATTATTTTCACATTCAAAGCTTATTGGCAAAAAAAAGATTAACCTTTCGCCTGCTTAGCAATAATAATCGGACATTGTATCACTAATAATTTTCAAAAAAAATATTTATCAACTTTATTTAAAAACCGTTCGTCTTTCATTCCTGTTCTGTTAAACATAATTACGCTCCCCATTCCATCTTCGGGATAAATTCTAATTTCGCAATAATATCCCCCGCCGCCACCGGCATGGGCAAAATAGGTTTTACCATTTAACCGGCCTTTAAACCAGGAGAGACACATACCCGTTGGTTTATTATCAGCAGTATAATTTTCTGTAAAAAGTAAATTTTTAAATTCGGCAGTTATGATGCTGCAGTTGGGCCGTAGCAGTTCCTGTATATATTTTACAAAAGCAGAGGCACTGCCAATCAGCCCACCATAAGAAATGCCATTTACATAAAATGCATTAAAGGGTTTCCACTTTCCTTCAGCTTTACCCATGTATTTACGCTTATCAATAAAAAATCCAAGAATAAGATTTGAAAAACTAATTTGCCTGTGATAACCTTTTGCATTAACTGTACCATCATCAATGGTAAATCCTAAATCCTTTTGCTGCAGCCCCAGTTTTGAAATAATATTTTCTGTGATAAATTGTTCATACTTTATACCCGATACTTTTTCAACTAACTGCCCAAGCAAAACATATCCCAGGTTTGAATAACTGAATTTTGCATTCGGCGTAGAGCTAACATTTTTATTTTTCTCAAAAACCTTTTCAAAAAAATGATTCCGGTTGAATGAAGCATGTTCATCCACAAGATGTATCCAGTTTAATGGAACAGGATTGGGAATACCCGCCGAATGCGTTAAAAGCTGCTTAACAGTTATAGCAGATGAATAGAGAAATTCAGAAAAATAATGCTGCACAGGTTGGTTAATATCCAGTTTATTTTGTTCGGCTAACTGAAGAATAGCCAATGCTGTGAATGTTTTTGTAACAGAAAAAGCATGGTAGGTTGTTTCCCGTTCGGCTTTAATTTTATTTTTTATATCTGCATATCCCGCTATAAATTGATGAATGATTTTTTCTTTGTTAAAAACTGCATAGTTGAGGGACGGAGTTTTGCTCTCATCAATTTGTTTTTGCAAAAAAATATCTACCTGTTTCATAAATATAATTTTACTTTTTAGGCAAATTAATTATTGCCAGTATGGTTAACAAAAACAATTGAGCAGAATATTTTGAATATGTTTGCTTTGTTTTATCATGAATGTATTATTTTATTCTAATAAATACAATTACACCAGTGCAGTTATTTAATCAGCTTTCCCCAGCTAAAAGACGATATACCAGGATAATAAGAACGATGATAAAAAGGCTTGTGTAAATCTGCTTATTATATTTAGCCAGCCACTCAGGCAAAAAAATATCAAAGTTATTTTTATCAGAATTAGAATACCTGCGGGCAACTATTGTAACAGGGCAAAGCTTATTAAATATCAGCAACACTAACCCTTCCAATAATATCAGGCCAATGCAAATCCAAACCCACTTGTCTATTTTATTAGCGATAACCGCATAGTATAAATAAAAGATTACTGCATTAAAAAAAAGCCAGATGAGTGTATGTATCAGTTTGATGATAATCAGCTTTGCTATATTAGTCATTGCCGCTGTTTAATTTATTTGCAAATCACCCTCTTTTTAATTTCTCATATTCTCTCTCCGCCGTGTTCCTGAATTTACAAACACTTAAATAATTAAATATTAAACCAATACCCCAGCCAGTGGTTGGCCATATGGGCCAGGGATATGTATGCATGCCTCCTGTAAATAACCAGATTAACCATAACATGGTATTCACGGTAATATATGTAGTAAAGTGTGTTTTAAATTCAGCCCTTGCTTTTGCCTGTTGCCAGAGTTCGGCATCTTTTTCTTCTTTCATGATAATAAAATTTAAAATTTGCTCATAAAGTAACTTCAATAACCATTTTTTTTAAATGCTTTGCATCAACCTTTGTTGTGATACTAATCAGTTTACCATTTGCATTGTTCATAAGAATTCTCAATGAGAAGAGTCAGGGTTTTCTATGATAGCGGTCACTCATGCCTAAAAATCAATATGTACAATTTAAGGTAATGCTTACAGCGGTTGAGTTAAACAGCCTTAAAAAAAATATTAGGGACTGCCTTAAAAAAGGTAGGCTTAATATTCCATGCCAATGAGCAAATTTTCGGAAAACAATTATCAACCGGTATTCCCCGCAAATGGCTCAATAATTTTTTCCATAAAAGTTAATGCGGCAATCAGCAAAAGATGCAGTATAATGAACAAACAATACAGCGAGTTCTTTTCTTGTTATGGGTCTTTCTGCAATAAAATTATCCAGTTGCAGGGTATCTTTCCAAAAGGTTTCATCAAAAGTATGCTGAGGGGTTTGCTTAAAAATAGCGCCAGGAAATTTTGAATACTGATCAATTAATTTTCTTGCTTCCCGTATGGTTAGCCATTCATTCTTTAAATTATTTTTTTCAGGATTTGCATTAAAATAAGATTGTAAATTTTGCTCCACTTCTGCAGCACTGATGGTACTATCCGGGTAAAAAAAAGTTTTGTTTTCCCAGTTCACACTTTTACCAATGCCTTTTATAAGGCCCAGTGCACCGGCCTGCTGTACTGCCTGCCAGGCAGCATCCCCAGGGCTATATCGCAAAAAGGCAGCAGGTAACATTTTAATTTCAACAATTCCTGTTGAATCATTCTTACGGATATTTTACGAGGGGTAATTTTTTTTGCAATGCACTGTGCTGCCAGCATCCCCGCAGCCTGGCCGGTTAATAAAATAACCGGTTGCAAACGGGTAGTGCCATTGGCAATATTGCTGACAGAAATTCCTTTTTCACAAACAATCAATCCTTCTATTTTTTCAGGGATTAATGCACCCAGCGGAATAGTAAAAGAGGGCACCTGCGGAAATTCAATGTCCGGTACTTTTTCAGGATACTGATCATGATGATGATCTACGGGATAATCCCACACAGCAATACCAGTTTTGTACAATGTATAATTATATGGCGTTTTGATATGATTGATATTCAGTCTTACCACTCCCCTTACCCGCCTGCCTTCACGATGATAAGGCATCCATGCCATCCCCTTGTTTACTTCATCATCAGCAAGGCCAATATGTTTAAACCCCAATACTGTCTGCAAAAAATAGATAAAACCCAATGTTTGATTTTTTGCTTTTACATAAGCCTTTTCCCGCTGTATGGGTTTAAGTGCTGCCACATTCAAATAATAATCATTGCCGTGTACCGGCCAGTTAAGCATGTATTTGGGCTGCAGGGTATCGGTAACAGTTAGTTTACCATAGTCCAGTACTTTTTGTGTATTTAATGGATACGGTTTGCCGGTGCAGGGTGCATTGCTGGTACTGCAATAATATTTTGCCGCCTCATACTCTTCAGGCTTTACAGATGTTTTATCAGCATCTCTGCCGTAGTCTTTTAAAATAGCCGCCCAGGTTAAGTCCTGTATAATATCATTCTTTTCCTTTGCTTCTTTTTCACCGCTAAAAGCAGGGGATTCCATACCAATATCATAAGATGCACCGGCAGATGCAAACACATCTCCAAGATCGGTAGCATCTACCACTATAGCAGCATACACTCTTAGGCACTCTCCATTTTCATTGATAAATTCAGCGCCGGTTACCCGCTTTGCTTTAGTGATGGCTTTGTGAAAATACCAATGATACAATACTTTCAATTTTTTTTCACTGGCGGCCCAGGCTTTAAAAATACTATCGGCCACATGTGGTTCAAAACAGGTATTGCTTACCCAGCCGCCTGCTAAGTTGATAGTTCCATAATGCCGGTACAATGCCTCCCTTAACTCCTGCCACATTCCGCTTTTTAATCCATCATTACCATCGGTACAACTCACTGCTGCTGCGGTTAACATACCTCCAAGCATATTGGTTTGCTCCACCATAATGGTAGAGGTGCCGCTTCTTGCGGCCTGTATGGCTGCTGCCGTACCACCGGTACTTCCACCCACTACCAGTACCTGCGTTTTAATAACGGTTACCTGTGCTGCTAATTTAAATACAGTACACATACAGCAAACACAAAAAAATAATATGACTCTCATAAAGCAAATATAAAAATGAGTATTGATAGATTTATGCAAATAAAAGATTTCTTATATGCCAGTAAGGTTTTGCCAGAAAAAATTTTCTTCAATAAAATTTATTTAACAGGCAATGTCTTACTTTTAAATATCCGCCGCAAAAAAATTCAAACATCATGAAACAGTTAGCATTCATTATCTTCATCAGCCTCCTGGTTGCCTCCTGTGATACCACAAGCAAAATCAGTAGCCTGCCAAATCAAACAGAAAAAAATACGGACACACTGATCACCCAATCATTATTTAATGACAAAGCATCCTCCATTTCGGAAGAAGGCATTCAAAAAATTCTCGACGGTAATTATAAGCTTCCTGAAAAACTGAGCGTGGCTATTGTAAGAATAGAAAACAACCAGCAAAGCCGATCTTATTACTGGAATGATGAAGCATATTTAAAAACACAGCAGTCGTACCTGGATCTGTTTGGAGAGAAATTTAAGCAGTCACCGGGTGTAATGAAAGTCTCCATTATTCCCGATTTACTGATATCTAAAACGCCTTCATTCACCAATATCCGTGAAGCGGCTGTGAGGATGCAGGCAAATGTGGTAGTGATCTATTCCATTACAAGTGATATTTATTCAAAGTATAAATTGTTTACAAAGCCGGATATAAAAGCTTTTGCCACCACACAGTTAATTCTATTAGATGTAAGAACAGGATTGATTCCATTTTCAACGATTGTAACAAAAGATGTGTTGTCTCAAAAGAAAAAAGAAGAACTGGACAATCCAGAAGCAAGAAACCGGATTCAGAATGAAGCAGTGTTATTGACAATAAATGAAATTGGGCAAAAGATTACGGACTTCTTAAATAAACAATAGCCTTCATCAAAACTTTTTCAATTATCTTAATTATTTCAACATGAAAAAATATCTTCTGCTGTTATTATTCTGCTGCATCCAGTTTGCCATCAGCCATGCACAAACAGACAGCATCCGCACTTATACAAAAAAAACTTACCGGATACCCATGAGAGATGGGGTGAAATTATTTACTGTAGTACTGTCTCCAACACGCAATACCAAAGCATTGCCGCTGCTGATTGAACGTACACCTTATGGTGCTGATTTTCCGGTGCCGGAAGATTCCACCATTGAGGTAAATGAAATGGGCATGTACACCCCAATGGCAAAAGAAGGATACATTTTTATTTTTCAGGACCTGCGTGGTAAGTTTAAAAGCGAAGGAAGTTTTGAAATGAACCGGCCACTTTATCATGTGTATAATAAAAACAAAACCGATGAAAGTACTGATGCATGGGATGCGATAGACTGGATGATAAAAAATATTGCCAACAACAATGGCAGGGCAGGAATCCTGGGTATCTCCTATCCTGGATGTTTAGCGCTGAATGCATCTGTAGATCCACATCCTGCATTAAAGGCCAGCTCGCCACAGGCTGCTCCTGCAGATATGTTTTTGGGAGATGACTTTCATCACAATGGTGCATTCCGGCTGAGCTATGGTTTTGAATATAGTTACCTGGTGGAAAATGAAAAAGAAGCCAACAGCAATTATCCTTTTCCTCAGTTTGATTTATATAACTGGTATTTAAAACTGGGTTCATTAAAGAATGTGAATGAAAAATTGTACAAGAATAAATTACCCTCCTGGAATGATTTTGCAAGTCATCCCAACTACGATGCTTTCTGGAAAAGACAATCTGCATTAACTGCCATACTTTCTCCACAATTGCCCATTATGCATGTAGGTGGTTATTACGATCAGGAAGATTTGAATGGCCCACAGATCATGTACAGTCAGCTGGAAAAGAAAGATACTTTCAACCGAAACTTTATTGTGCTGGGGCCATGGAATCATGGGCAGTGGGCATCACCAAACGCAGACAGCCTGGGCAAAATAGATTTTAATAATAAAACTGCTGTATGGTTTCAGGCATTGCAAAAGCAATGGTTTGATTACTGGCTAAAAGGTGTTGGCGATGGTAAATTTGCAGAAGCTAATTGTTTTCAAACCGGGAGCAATATATGGAAATCGTATAATACCTGGCCGCCTAAAAATGCGACTATAAAAAAACTATATACTAACGCAGACCACAGCCTCAGTTTTACAAAACCCACCACCAGCAAAAGTTCGGTGAGCTATGTTAGTGATCCTGCAAAGCCCGTTCCTTACCGCATGCAGCCCATAGAGGCAACTTATGGTTTTGGAAGCCGGTGGAATGCCTGGCATGTAGAGGACCAGCGTTTTGTAAGCACCAGGCCTGATGTAATCAATTTTACTGGCGACAGTTTAAAAGATGATCTAACCGTAACAGGAAAAATTACAGCACATCTTTTTGCATCCACCACCGGCACGGATGCAGATTTTGTGGTGAAGCTGATTGATGTATATCCTGATATTGATACAAAGAACAAATTAATGAGTGGTTATGAAATGCCCGTTGCCATGGAAGTTTTCAGGGGGCGATTCAGGAAAAGTTTTGAAACACCCGTGCCGATGACACCCAACAAGCCGGAAGAATTTATAATAGACCTGCATGATGTGAACCATATTTTTTTAAAAGGGCATCACCTGATGATACAAATACAAAGTACCTGGTTCCCCATTATTGACCGCAATCCACAAAAATATATTCCAAATATTTTTGAAGCAAAAGAAA
>JAYVLZ010000003.1:0-10179 GCA_043759175.1 Chitinophagaceae bacterium
GGTATATGTTGCAACAGCACCTTGTGAAACACCATCTACCAGTACATCCTGAACATTGAATCCTGCATTTGGTGTGATGGTATAAACCTGACTGGCTCCGCAATTTACACTGGTAGCACCATTTGGTGTAATGGTTCCATTTACCCCTGCACTTGCTGTGATAGTATAACTAAGTTGTGAGAACATTGCACTGATGGTATGCGTTGCCGTTACATTCGTAAAGGTGTAAGTTGTAATCGCCCCCTGTGAAACTCCATCTACCAGCACATCAGCAATTTGATAACAACTGTTTGCTGCAATGGTAAACGTTTGATTTTGTCCGCAATTTACATTGGTTGCACCATTTGGTGTGATGGTTCCATTTGCCCCTGCACTTGCTGTGATTATGTAATTGAGTGGTGAGAACGTTGCACTGATGGTATGCGTTGCCGTTACATTTGTAAAAGTGTAAGTTGTAATCACTCCCTGAGAAATACCATCTACCAGCACATCCGCAATTTGATAACAGCTGTTTGCTGCAATACTAAATGTTTGATTGGCTCCGCTTGTAACAGCAACTGCCCCGGATGGTGTGATAGTTCCGTTAGCACCTGCATTTGCAGTGATAGTAAATGCTCCGGAACTAAATATTGCGCTGATGGTATGTGCAGCAGTTACATTGCTGAAGGTATATGTTGCAAGAGCACCTTGTGAAATACCATCTACCAGTACATCCTGGATATTGAATCCTGCGTTTGGCGTGATGGTGTAAACCTGGCTGGTTCCACAATTCACTGATGTGGTACCGTTTGGAGAGATTGAACCATTTGCCCCGGCAGAAGCTGTGATGTTGTAACTCAATTGCGATAAGGTTGCACTGCCTGTCCTGTCTCCGGCCTGTGCTGTGCAATTGGCATCATTTAAAGAAGTAACGGTATATACTTTTGGCAAGGCAGGAGGAACAAATGTATAAGGATTTCCAGTGTTGCCTGTTACAGTAACAGGTGTGGTGCCGTCAAAATAAGTGAAGCTCCATGGTGCTGTTCCTGTTAAAGCAATACTGATGTTTGATAATGATTGACCGGCACATAATGTCTGGTTGCCTGTTATCAGTGAAGTAGGGCGGGGATTAACAGTGGCTGTTGCCGTAACAGGTGAACCGGAACAACTATTTGCTGTTGGGGTAATGGTGAATGTTACTGTTACAGGTGCAGCGGTAGTGTTTGTAAGAGCTCCGCTGATATTGCCAGCTCCGCTGGCAGCAATACCAGTAACTGAACCTGTATTATCTCTTGTCCAGTTATAAGTGGTACCGCTCACACTTCCGCTCAAAGCGATGGTAGTGATGATAGCTCCTGAACAAACTGTTTGTGATGCTGGAGTTCTTACCGCATTGGGAATTGGATTTACCAGCACTGTTGCCGTAGCGGGTGTTCCGGTGCAGCCATTTGCTGGTGGGGTAATGGTGAATGTAACGGTTACAGGTGCAGCAGTGGTATTTGTTAAGGCACCGCTTATGTTGCCCGATCCGCTGGCAGCGATACCGGTAACTGAGGCTGTATTATCTCTTGTCCAGTTATAAGTAGTACCGCTTACACTTCCGCTTAAAGTGATGGTAGTGATGGTTGCTCCTGAACAAACCGCTTGTGATGCTGGCGTTCTTATCACATTCGGTGCAGGATTTATTAGCACCGTTGCAGTAATAGGTGTACCGGTGCAGCCATTAGCTGTTGGGGTAATGGTAAACGTTACACTAACCGGCGCAGTAGTGGTATTTGTTAAGGCACCGCTGATATTACCTGATCCACTGGCTGCGATACCTGTTACTGAGACTGTATTATTTCTTGTCCAGTTATACACTGTACCGCTCACACCACCGCCGCTTAATGCAATGGGTGTTATTGTTGCACCCGAACAAATCGTTTGTGATGATGGGGCTGCTACCGCCACATTCGGTACAGGATTTACAAGCACCGTTGCTGTAATGGGTGTACCGGTGCAACCATTGGCTATTGGGGTAATGGTGAACGTTACAGTCACCGGTGAAGCAGTAGTATTTGTTAACGCTCCAGTGATACTTCCCGATCCACTGGCCGCAATATCTGTTACTGAAGCTGTATTATTTCTTGTCCAGTTATATATTGTACCGCTTACCCCGCCGCTTAATGCGATTGGTGTTATTGTTGCTCCTGAACAAATTGTTTGTGATGATGGAGTTGCTATTGCGTTTGGTCTTGGATTTACCAGCACCGCTGCTCTGTTAGTGCAACCACCTGATGATGCCGTAATAGTAAATGTTACATATACAGGAGCAGTAGTGGTGTTTGTTAAGGCACCTGTAATATTACCTGATCCACTGGCTGCAATACCAGTTACGGAAGCTGTATTATTCCTCGTCCAGCTGTAAGTGGTACCGCCACCACCTCCGCTGGATGTGATCGCTGTTATTGTTGCACCCGAACAAATCGTTTGCAATGATGGGGTTGCCACCACCACATTCGGTGTAGGATTTACCAGCACTGTTGCTGTAATAGGCGTACCAGCGCAACCATTGGCTGTTGGGGTAATGGTGAACGTTACAGTCACCGGTGAAGCAGTGGTGTTTGTTAAGGCGCCCGTGATGTTACCAGATCCACTGGCTGCGATACCTGTTACTGAAGCTGTATTATTCCTTGTCCAGCTATAGGTGGTACCGCTAACAGCACTGCTTAATGCAACCGGTGTTATCGTTGCTCCCGAACAAATCGTTTGTGATGCTGGAGTTGCCACTGCAGCCGGTCTTGGATTTACCAGCACTGTTGCTGTAATGGGTGTGCCAGAGCAGGTACTGGCTGTTGGGGTAATGGTGAATGTAACGGTTACAGGTGCAGTAGTGGTGTTTGTTAACGTACCTCTGATATCTGTGGGGGATGATCCACTGGCTGCAATACCTGTTATTGAAGCTGTATTATTTCTTGTCCAATTATAGTTTATACCGCTGAGACCGCTGCTTAATAAGATCCGGGTTATTGGGGAGCCTGAACAAATCGTTTGAGCTGCAGGTGTGGCTATTGCATGCATGGTACCAAGATGAAGTGTTACCAATGGAAGTGCAGAGCAAGGGTCAACCGGGTCATCTTTATATACATCCAGGTAAATGAAAACATATCCGTTTGCAATGTCATTCGCTCCCGGTGTATAGGTAGGATTTGTAGATAAAGCATCATTAAAAGTACCATCACCTGAAGAAAGCCATTCAATATTTTCACCGCTGGCAATTGCATTTGAAAAAGTTATTGGACCGGCACTAAGACAAAATTCAGTTTTGCCAGTGGTGTCAATATTGGCAACACAAATAGATTGTGCAGATGTGTGTAAAGAAAAAATTGTTGTTATAATGAAAAATAAAAAATTAAATAACAGCTTTTTCAGGCGTGGATGGATACTTGTTTGTTGATTATGGGGTTCTGATACTTCCATTACAAAGTAGTTAAATTAGGTGATGAATTGTTTTTGTAATTTTCAACTTCGTTGTTGTAACCTGTATTTCTATTAAGACAAAATACAGAGTCTATTAACAGAAATAGCAGGGTACAAATTTTTCTTTTTTTTAAACTAACTGTTACCAGCAAGTGCAAAACACAACCTGTAGCATACTCATAATGGAATACTCACAGGTTTAAAGCATTTTATTCTAAAAAAAGAAATGTTTTAGGAAAATAACAGGATATTAGAAGAATTTTTTCTTGAGATCAGGGCGTGCAAGAATTAAATCTGGTAACACTCGGATAAACTCATGGGGATATTAGAAATAATTTATACAATAAAATTATAGAGTAAAAATATTAAATAATTTCATTAGTTTAGATTTTTTTTTAGCTTTTAAGATTATTTATTTTTTCCTCTATCCTATTTTAGTAGTAAGCAATGCGGTGATATTTTGCTGCATTTTAACCTGAATGACTTGCTGAAAAAGGCCAGCTATCCTCCAAATCCAGATAAATAACTGAGTGATTTTTTTCATTGATTAAGCAATTGCTGTAAAAGAATAGCCAATGCTGTATTGCAAAATGAAAAAAGATAATTTCCTTTTTTAAATTAGATATGGTACAAACAAAAAAACTAATATAACCGTCAAAAATATATTGAAATGAAAAAAATTATCCTGTTTTCTGCCAGTATGCTGTGTGGTATTTTTATACTGGTGGGCTTTTCCAGTAAAAAGAAAGAATTTTCTGTGATATCAAAGCCTGCACCCAGCATCATTAATTGCTTGCCTGCTGCAGCTCCTGCACTCATCACAGCTGCTGCTTTTAAGGCCAGGTACGAACCTAATATTATTAGAGTAAGGAAAAATGTAGATGCTCTTACCACGGAAGAATTTAATGCGATAAAAGTTGGTATTCTCAAAATGAGGTCATTACCATACACCGACCCCACCAGTATGGGTTATCAGGTTGCTATACACGGCACTACAATGACAGATAACCTCCCGTCGTGGAATTCCTGTCACATGGCAAACCAGAGTTTCTTCTTCTTTGCCTGGCATCGTATGTATATATACTTTTTTGAGCGGATACTCAGGGCTAAATCCGGCAGGAGCAATCTCACGCTGCCCTACTGGAATTATCAACACAATCCGGTATTGCATCCTGCATACAGGGATAATAGCCGGGGTAACCCACTGTATGACCCAAGCAGAAATTCGGCAATTAACGCCGGAGGTGCTTTACCTTCCAGCATTCTTACTGCCTTTAGCAATTCACTGGATATTATTCCTTATTATAATTTTCAAACCAATTTGAATGGCGGGCCGCATGGTTCTGTACATACTTCTGTGGCCGGCAATATGAGTGCTGTGATAACTGCAGCCAAGGATCCCGTGTTCTGGCTTCATCATTCTAATATTGACCGGTTATGGGAAGAATGGATTGGCAGATGCCAGGGCAGAGCCAACCCAATAGACAGCACCTGGCTAAACAATACTTATACTTTTTTTGATGAATTCGGAACTCCGGTCAGCATGAAAGGCAGCCAGGTAGTAGCGATTTCCACACAATTAAATTACAGGTATGACTCTCTGCCCACTACCCCAAATTGTGGTGGTGCCGCTGTCACACAAAGTCTTGTTAGCAGTCAGCAGTTGTTAAGTAAGTCATCTGCCGTTGAAATAAAAGGTCAGACACAAAAGGCAAACTTTTTGCAGGAATCTACAGATCAGCTTGATTCATTTATAAAAAAGAATAAAAGAACAAATTTTAAGTTTACTAATAAAACCGAACCAGAAACATTGGTAATGACTTTTGATGGTATTACAATTGACCAGATGCCACAGGGAGTTGTTGAAGTTTATCTGAACCTTCCCGCTGGTGTTACGGCGTCAACTTCTGACAGTAAGTATTTTGTTGGATTGCTGGATCTTTTTTCTGCGGAACATCATTCCATGCATATTTTGAAAGCAAAGGAAAACAAAGATAGAATTGAACTGGATGTATCGAAAGTTGCACAGGCGCTCAACCTTACATTGAACGATTTGAAAAATGCAGAGGTTTCTTTTTTTGTGAGAGGCGTTACCTTAAATGGTAAAGAAGTGCAAACAGAAGCCCAGGTAACTATACAGCATATCAAATTTTTTGTAGATGAATTTAAAAAATAAATATTAATGTGGGCATTACTGGTGGCAGGCCTTAGTTTTTTCGGCACCTGCAATAACGGAATGTACGACAAGACTATTAATAAGGGAGATACTGTTTTACTCTTCAAAAAAGATACACTAATTACTACCGGTATTGCTCCTTCTGTTTTATCATGCAGTTTTTCTGCCAGCACACTGGGTCAATATAATAGCCGGTTCAAGACATTGCTTTTACTGGAAAACCCAACAGTGATCACTCTTCCGGAGGGAGTGTATGAAGTGTATATCACGGATCAACCGCCGGACATTAATAACTTTTCCTCTTCACAACCAGAATTTGTGAATGTGCTTGATCTGTATTCGCTAACTGCACCTGCTGCAAGCCATCGCCTGGAAGTGGATATAAGTGAGCACATAAAAAAAATGTTTTTGAAAAAAGAACCCTTGCTTTCTGCATATATCAGCATACGCTTCGGAGCAATAAAACTGCCTGATGGAAGCTACTCATCTAAAGCAGGTGAACTGCGTTTTACCGGTATCCGGATTGTACAAGTCAACAATTAAAACAGGATAACCATTGCTGTCACTAACATTGCAACAACCACTTATTGTTTGTGATAGCCGTTTCACTTGCTGCTCAAAATTCATTCCATTCAGTCAACGGATAAAGATATTAGTGCAAACAAAAAATATGAGACAGATTAGTTTATTGTAAAATAACTCTGAACATTCAATTAAAAGTTTTTTGAAAAAAAACATTGATTTTTCTCCGCATTGCTGATAATTTATTTTTCATGTCTTCCACATTAAAAAGAATTTCCTCCGGATGTTTTTTCTTTTCTTTCCATAACAGCGCCACTAATACGCCTGAATTAAACAGGCAGCATGCAACCAGCAAATAGTACCATTCAGTTTTATTAATGAAGAATAAAATTAAAGGACAGCAAATGATCAGCACCGAAAAAATGATCAATAAATATTTTTTTAAAAAAATGTAATTTAACAGCATCGCAAAAATTAATGCAATTGCCAGTTCAAATAATCCTCCGTCTAAAAATGTTTCCATGTTACACTGGTATTAGTTCGCATGCAATGCGAATGTTGAAGAATTTTTTTTAATCCACCTATTGATGAATAAATTCTTTTTTCTTTTTAATAGCTCTGCAATTATTATTGAATGTTGCTGTACAATTAATTTAATCCTCCTGCATTTATTCAAGAACTATCCTATTGGTGGTGGAACTTGAGACTTTCTTCCGAACTGTACATAATATGGATCAAACCTGTGCCCTGCAGCAGCCGTAGAATCCTGATAGATAACAAATCCAAATCCGGCAAAAAGCCTTGGATCAGGGCTCGACCGCCTTACTGTAACATAGTCGCCCCACCTTGTATGTGTCCAGGTACTTCCATTTCTAAACCATACCACAAAATCTCCCATAATTCCGACAGCGCTGTTGGCATTGAACGTGCCGCCGCCGCCCCAGCCCAGTGTGATCCCCACTTCATTTTCTGAATTGGTTGCCAGGCTTGGGTAAGCAAAAGCAAGATCAGGGTTCCAGATTTGCATCTGCTCAATTAAAGAATAATTATCTATGTTTATTTTTACTAACTGCACATGCGGATGAGGAAAATTAAATCCACCAAAGCCACCATCACCACTGCTGGCCGTCCAGGCTAACCACAGTTCATTGCCACGCCTGGTAATACCAATAACGGCATCATCCGGAAATTGCCAGCCGGCTGCAGTAAGATTATAGTCCAGCCAGTTGTTGCCATTTGGCCCATTGGAAGCCAGGTCATTATTAGGCCAGTTACTAACATCCACATCTCTCCAGAAATAGCTTCCGGAATTTTCTTTCATACTCCATATCCGGATGGTGCTGTTATCCACGTTGCCTGCCCAGAATACTTCATCCAGCGTATTTTGAGAAACATTGCTGCCCCTTGCATCCACTGAATCAGCATGATTGGTATATTGAAAATTGATAGTACTGGACGTCTGAATTTCATTCAATGGAATTCTTGCCACCAGCAGGCCACCACCTGCATTGGCAGCATCACAACTTAAGTAAAGGGAATTATTACCCACACCCAAACTGGGGTAATCCATCCAGTTTGTACCCAGATTAAAGGAAGCGGAGGTAAGATCCCAATAAGTCCAGGCAGTACAGTTACTATTTATAATATCCTGTGTGCTGGCCGAAGCAAGGCGATAGGCATTATCTCCTGCCGCTGTTCTGTTATATTGCAGCAACCATATAAACCTGTCAATGGAAGGAACATATTGTATAATTTGATCGCAGCAAAAACCACCACCCAGTGTGTTCGGAAAAATTGTTGTTGGATCTAAAGTAGTAAAAGTTTGTCCGCCATTTGTTGAATACTGAACGTACCAGTTTCCGGTAATCATTACCACGTTTCCGTTGTCTGCACCACTGATGTCTGCTGCATTGGCACTTACAAGATTTGTTAATGTATTTTCAGTGTACCTGCCAAATATAACAGGGTCAGGAGAGTCATCACCGGTAGCCATATCTTTTAAATCTGATCCTTTACTTTCAGATATGAGCCCTTTAAATTTTCCTCTCGGTGTTTTTTTGCCTGGCCTGAAATTGGGTTGCTTTTTATAATCATCTTTTTTAATAACAGGATCATACGGCGCCCCTTCTACCTTTCCCGGAACACACTGGCCACGGTTTAAATCCCCTTTCTTTGGTTTGTCATCATCTTTTTTATCGCAGGGTTCATAATCGCATTTGCATTTTTCTTCCTTTTTTTCAGGGCAGCATTCCTCAATTTTTTTCTTTAGTTCTTCCAGCTCTTTTATTCTTAATACTGCATCAGGATTTTTGGTCTTGTATATTTCCAGGATCAATGAAATATCCTTCAGTAAAGAAGTTTGTAAATCTGTTTGCCAGTGCAGTTCATTAACAGACTGACAGGTTTGCTTAGATATTTTTTCTAACTGGCATATCATTACCTCTAAAAAATTAGTGATGTTGCCAAGCAGTTGGTTTTGATATTTTGACTGCTCCAGTAATTTGCGAAGCAGTTCAGCGCTGTCATGTTTATCATTATTATAATTGTCACTCATGATATTTTATTTAAGTGTTACAGAATAGATACATAGAATAATTCCGCACGCTGCGGTTGCGAAATTTTACAATTAATGCAATTGAAAAAAGAGTGATTTAGCAGAAGAGCAGCAGGTGGGTTTTTTAAAGGATTGGGGAAAACAAAATACTCAAAAGATATTTAATATGCAAGTAGTATTTACAGGTATATTATAAATCATTGAAGAAATGCTTATGCGTATCATGTTTCGCTATCATGGTGGATGTTTTTAATTCTGGTTTTGCTGGGTTGAACAAAATCAATGCACATTTTTATCCAGCATCCGGTATAAAACTGTTTTGTCAATATTTCACAATACATTAGTTACTTAAACCACCATTAAACAAAATATGGACATTCATTTATTTCAGCAATTACATGAACAAGGTGCAATAACGGATGATTCTTTTGAGCAAATAAAAATATATCAACATAAAAAATTGTTCCCGGTTCATTGGGAGATTAAAACACTTTTATACCTGGGTGTACTGCTGCTTACCGGTGGCTTAGGTGTGTTGGTTTACAAAAATATTGATACTATCGGCCACCAGGCAATATTGGGTTTTATAGCGCTGGTATGTACAGCCAGCTTTTTTTATTGTATTAAAAATAAGTTTCCATTTTCTGCAAATAAGGTGGCAGCGCCCAATGTATATTTTGACTATGTGTTGCTTTTAGGTTGCCTTACGTTCATCAGTTTTATTGCTTACCTGCAATTTGCATACAATGTATTTGGTAACCGCTACGGCCTGGCCATTTTTTTTCCAATGCTGATGTTGTTTTGCACGGCTTATTATTTTGATCACCTGGGCATATTAAGTTTGGCCATCACTAACCTGGCGGCATGGTTGGGTATTACTGTTACTCCAATGCAGTTGCTGAAGGCCAATGATTTTAATAACAGCAATATTATTTTCACCGGTTTGTTATTGGGAGCTTTGCTGATAGCGCTGGCTTTCTTTACTAATAAAAAAAGTATAAAAAAACATTTTGAATTTACCTATACCAATTTTGGTATGCATGTTCTTTTTATATCCTGCCTGGCTGCCATGTTTCACTTTGAAATCAGTTATCTTCTTTGGTTGTTACTGTTAGCAGTGCTGGCTTATTTTTTTTATAGAAAATCCATCCGGCAAAAATCATTTTATTTTTTACTCATCACCACGCTGTATGGTTATACAGGGATTAGTTATGTAGTGATAAGGTTGCTCAGCGCTATGAACAGTTTTGATATGGGAGCCATTTATCTTGGATTATTGTATTTCATTGCTTCTGCCATTGGCCTTATTTTATTTCTGATAAAAACTAATAAAAAACTATTGTTGTCCGACAAACGTACAAAAAAATAATTTTTTATCCTTTAACTATTGCTAGTGTACTGACAATTTAATTATGAAATATAGTGTTTAGATAACTTTTTATCTGCATCCTGCCGGGTAAACTTCCATTCTATACTGCATTTGTTTTTA
>JAYVLZ010000004.1:0-13247 GCA_043759175.1 Chitinophagaceae bacterium
GATGATGGAATAGTAATGGTGGAAAATTCTTACCGGCATATTTGTGATGAACAAATAAAACGAACCGGCGGATAAAAATAATTTTAAAGATTGATTAAGGCAACAATAAAATAAATATGAATTGGATAAAAAAAATATTTACACGAAAACCTGAAATAGTTAATGCGGAAGACCGGTTAAAAATAATAGAAAGTGCCTCATGGCAGGTGGGGCCAGGAGTGTTTTTTTCTACTATTATAGTGATTGCAGCTTTTCTGCCAGTATTCCTTTTAACAGGTATGGAAGGAAAATTATTTTCTCCGTTGGCTTACACAAAATCTTTTATTTTGATTGTAGATGCATTCCTCGCCATTACACTTACACCGGTTCTGATTTCATTTCTCATAAAAGGAAAACTTAAACCAGAAAATAAAAACCCGGTTACAAGAATTTTAGAAAAAATTTATAATCCCATTCTTTCATTTTGCTTCAGATGGCGTAAGACAGTAATTGGTTTAAACCTTGTGGCATTAGCCATAGGTGTTTTTATGTTCACTAAGCTTGGTTCAGAATTTATGCCTCCGCTTGATGAAGGTTCGTTATTATTTATGCCGATAACTATGCCCGATGTTTCCAATTCAGAAGTTAAAAGATTATTACAGGTACAGGATAAAATAATAAAAACAGTACCGGAGGTAGCACATGTATTGGGTAAAGCCGGCAGGGCTAATACAGCAACTGATAATTCTCCGGTGAGCATGATTGAAACCATCATCTTACTAAAACCAACAAATGAGTGGAGAAAAGGAATGAAAAAAAATGATATTATTAATGAGTTAAATACTAAGCTGCAGATACCGGGTATCACCAACGGGTGGACGCAACCCATCATCAATCGTATCAATATGCTTTCTACCGGTATCCGTACAGATGTAGGGATAAAAGTATATGGTCAAAACCTGGATACGATTTATGCTTTCGCACAACAAATAAAAAAGGCATTGGATGGAACACCGGGTGTAAAAGATTTATATGTAGAACCAATCACCGGCGGAAAGTATATTGAGATAGCAGTAAAGAGGGATGAAATTGGGAGATATGGATTGAGTGTGGATGATGTAAATGCGGTTGTTGAAAGTGCATTGGGTGGCATGCGGCTTACCACTACAATTGAAGGCAGGCAACGGTTTTCAGTGAATGCAAGGTTTGCACAGGACTTCCGGGATAATATACAATCCTTAAAAAGATTGCAGGTTCAGACGATGGGTTATGGCCCCATACCATTAGAAGCAGTCGCCGAAGTACGGATAGCGGAAGGCCCGCCTATGATAAATTCAGAAAATGCAATGTTAAGGGGTACGGTATTATTTAATGTAAGAGAAAGAGACTTAGGAAGTACTGTTACCGAAGCACAAAAAAAACTGAATACAATGATTGGTAAAATGCCCAAGGGCTATTTTTTGGATTGGAGCGGCCAATGGGAGAATCAGCTCAGGGCAAACAAAACACTGAAGACTATAATGCCAATCGTATTGGTTATCATTTTCCTGGTATTATACTTCACTTATAATTCCATGAAGGAAGCGTTAATGTCTATGATAACAGTTCCCTTTGCTTTGATTGGCGGCGTGTATGCAGTTTATTTTTTTGGAGTCAATTTATCTGTAGCCGTAGCCGTAGGATTTATTGCTTTGTTCGGTATGGCAATAGAAACCGTTATGCTGATGACCATCTACCTCAACTTATCCATGAAGAATATGGTAGCAGAACATACTAATACAAAAGAAGCGATAACACCGGATTTATTAAGAGATTATGTTATCAAAGGGGCAACCCAAAGGCTCCGCCCTTTTATGATGACGGTTTCTGTTTCGCTTTTTGGCCTGATACCCATACTGTGGGCTACCGGCGCCGGCAGTGACGTGATGCTTGCTATTACCATTCCTTTAATTGGAGGTACCATTACTGCTACCATTTATGTAATGCTGGTTACACCCATAGTTTTTTTATTAGTAAAAGAATGGGAATTAAAAAAACATGGATCGGTGGAAATAATTGACGCATCAGAATAGGTGAATGGTGAATGGGCAATGGGCAAAAAGAAAGTTGGACTTTTTTTACTTCTTGTGCAGTATAAATCAAACGATGCATATTCGTAATCTTAAAGCATCTAAGTGAAAAATAATTATGGACTTCTATAAAAATAATATAAACGAGTTACTGGCACAGTTCAAAACTGATGCCGCTGCCGGCTTGTCGGATGAATCAGCAGCCGGGCAGTTAGGTACGGTTGGCCCCAATAAAATAACAGGCACTGCTACCCGAAAATGGTGGAAGATAATGTTGGCACAATTTAATAACCTGCTGGTTGTTCTTTTAATTGTTGCCAGTTTGCTTTCCTTCTGGTTAGCATCCTATCGTGATGGTATCGTACTAGCCATTATTGTTGTACTAAATGCATTCATCGGTTTTTACCAGGATTGGAAATCGGAAAATATTTTACAATCACTAAAGAATTTAATTGCTGAAAAATGTACCGTTATCCGCAGCGGCAAATCCCGGCAAATCCCTGTTGAAGATATTGTTCCCGGTGATGTGGTTATTATTAATGAAGGTGATGGTATTGCAGCCGATATGCGGTTACTGGAAAGTAATTCATTATTTGTAAATGAATTTATTCTTACCGGCGAATCGCAGGCCAGCGAAAAAAATCATACATCAACAGTAAATGATAATGCTTCTATTGCTGATCAAAGCAATATGTTGTTCATGGGTACATCCGCCGCTAAAGGACAGGCAAAAGGCCTGGTAGTGGGTACAGGTATGCAAACAGAATTAGGTAGAATAGCAGGCAAATCGCAGCAAATAAAACAGGATATATCCCCGCTGCAAAAAGAGATAAACTTAGTAGCCAAAAAAATTACCATCATTACCCTTTTCCTCGCCGTTGCCCTGTTTGCCATTAGTATGGTACAAGGCGAAAAAATTACGGCGGCGCTGGTATTTGCCATTAGTGTTGCTGCCGCAATGGTGCCGGAAGGTTTGCCTGCACAAATTTCTATTGCGCTGGCATTGGGTGTTCGCAGGCTGGCAAAAAAGAAAGCAGTTGTAAAACAATTATCTTCTGTTGAAGCATTGGGAAGTGCAACCATCATTGCTTCTGATAAAACAGGAACGATTACAAAAAATGAAATGTCCATTAATAATTGCGTATTCAATGGACAGCCATTTACCGTTACCGGAACAGGTTATGCCCCCGAAGGGCAGATACTCGGCGATTCACAGCAACCAGTTGAAAAAGATCAACTTCAAGCCGATAAATTTTTCTTTATTGCAGGATACCTTTCTTCCACTTCCTCCGTCAATCCGCCGGATGAATTTCATACTACCTGGTATGGTATTGGCGATCCTACTGAATCTGCCTTTTGTACCCTCGCTATGAAATGCGGTTATGAACTTGCGGCATTGGAAAAAGAATTTCCCCGTTTGCAACTTTTCCCGTTTGATTCAGACAGAAAACGGGTGTCAGTAATACGGGACAATGCCGGTAAGCATACTGCCTTTGCAAAAGGTTCTATAGAAAGTATACTGGAAGTAAGCGATCAACAAATTGTTCATGGAGAAATAAAGCCACTTACCAATGATGAAAAGCAAGCGTTGCTGAAGCATGCGGAAGTGTTTGCAACGGAATCTTTAAGGGTAATTGCCATTGCATATAAAGAACTGAACAAAACCGGTACGGATAAATACACGATTGAGGAAAGTGAAAATAATCTTGTATTTGCAGGATTTGTTACCATGTTCGACCCTCCGAGGGATGAAGTGCCGCAGGCGGTGCAGGATGCATTTATTGCACATATCCGCATCATCATCATTACCGGGGATAATGAAATTACAGCACGTGCCATTGCAAAAAATATAGGTCTTTCCAATGCTGATAATTCGTTGCCCGAAGTTATTACCCAGGAACGGTTGGTTACTATGAATGATGCAGATATTAAAAAGGCATTGCTTCAGCGAACATTGGTATTTTCCCGTGTATCGCCGGATGATAAATTAAGGATTGTAACCCTGCTGAAAGACATGGGTGAAGTGGTGGCAGTAACCGGCGACGGCGTTAATGATACATTGAGTTTAAAGAAAGCCGATATAGGCGTAGCCATGGGGCAGAATGGTTCAAAAGTAGCACAGGAAGCAGCAGCAATGGTACTGCTGGATGATAACTTTTCCACCATCGTAAAAGCAATAAAAGAAGGCAGGGTTATTTTTAATAACATCCGTAAAAACGTAGTGGCCACACTGGCATCCAACACAGCCGAACTAATTTGTGTACTATATGGTTTTATTGGTGTTTATTTTAATCAGCCAATCGTCATCCTGGCCATTCATATTTTATTGATTGATTTAATTGGTGAAATGCTTCCGTTGCTGATGCTCACTTTTGACAAGGGAGATGAAAACATCATGAAAGACCACCCCCGCAAAAAAGGGCAATTACTCAACCGTTCTGTATTGCTGCAAGTGCTTAGTTCAGGAACAATCAGGGGGTTATTGGCAATTGCTGTTTTTAATTTTGTTTTCAATTTCCATCAGGGTGAAGCAGACCAGCATCCAACTGCTGTTACCGGTACTTTCATTACCATTATACTTACCCAGTTCATCAATATCTTTTGCATCCGCACAAAAGACAGTGTGTTTGGCAGGTTTCTTTTTTCTAATCCAAATCTTCTCTGGGGCATGCTGCTTTCATTGGTTGCCATGTTTACCATTATCTATACACCATTCTTTAACCTTTATCTCCATACAGGTCCATTAACTTTCAGGGACTGGATTTTTCCACTTGCTGCAAGCTTAGTGTATCTCATAGGTTTTGAAAGTATAAAATGGGGTAAAAGAAAATTTAAAATACCAGCCATCAATACAAATTTGAACAACAAATTATAAACTAAAAATATTTTTAAAAATGAATAAGTTCAGGGAAAGAAAAATAGCCGGTAACATTTAAAAGTTTAAAAATCAATAAAATGATTTAACTATAATTCAAAAAAAATGGTACAAAAGCTTATAGAAATAGCATTACGAAACCGGATGATCATTCTGCTGGCAGCAGTAATCTTATTCATCTGGGGTTTTAATTCAATAAAAAATAATCCCATTGATGCTATCCCCGATTTGTCCGAAAACCAGGTTATTGTATTTACAGAATGGATGGGACGAAGCCCCCAGTTGATGGAAGACCAGATTACCTATCCCCTCGTATCCAACCTGCAGGGCATCCCCCGCATCAAAAACATACGGGGTACCTCTATGTTCGGGATGAGTTTTGTGTACGTAATTTTTGAAGATGATGTTGACATTTACTGGGCCCGTACCCGTGTGCTGGAAAGATTAAACTATGCCCAACGCTTATTACCACAGGGTATAACACCTTCTCTGGGACCAGATGGAACAGGTGTAGGCCATATTTTCTGGTATCACCTTGATGCTCCAAAATTAGATTTAGGGGAACAACGTGCCCTGCAGGACTGGTATATAAAGTTTGCCCTGCAAACGGTGAAAGGTGTGGCAGAAATTGCTTCTTTCGGGGGATTTGAAAAACAATACCAGATTGTGCTGGACCCCGTGAAACTGCAATTCTATAAAGTATCGCTGATGGATGTAATGAATAAAGTAAAAGCCAACAATAATGATGTGGGCGGAAGGAAATTTGAAATGAGTGATATGGCATATATTATTCGTGGGTTGGGCTATGTAAAAAGTAAAGAGGATGTAGAAAGTATTGCATTAGCCCAATACAATGGAATACCGGTAAGAGTTAAGGACGTTGGTTCGGTGCAAATGGGTGGAGATTTACGTTTAGGCATTCTTGATGCAAACGGCGAGGGTGAAGTAGTGGGGGGTATAGTAGTGATGCGCTATGGACAAAACGCAGATGAAGTAATAAAGGCGGTTAAAGTGAAAATAAAAGATGTGGAAAAAGGTTTGCCCGAAGGCGTTACGCTTAAAACTTCTTATGACAGAAGTGGATTGATAGAAGCTGCCATTGAAACAGTAAAAGGAAAACTGATAGAAGAAATAATCGTGGTTTGTTTAGTGGTGTTGATTTTTCTTTTCCATTGGCGCAGCGCTTTGAGCATTATTATTCAAATTCCGATAACAATTGCCATTAGTTTTATCCTGTTGAATGCATTTGGCATGTCATCAAATTTAATGTCTTTAACGGGTATTGCATTAGCCATTGGCGTTATTGTAGATAACGGAATTATCATGTCTGAAAATAGTTATCGCCAGCTTTCTGAATGGCAAAACAGTAATCCTCCTGAAAAAAATTAATACTATGGGTTTCTTTGAAAAATTAAAAGCACGTTTCAACAAAAAAGATAAACCTTCTTACCGGAAAATTCCCGAAGATATAAGAATGTCAATTATAGAACGTGCCTGCAAACAGGTATCAAGGGGGGTATTCTTTTCTACCATTATTATTATTGCTTCTTTTCTGCCGGTATTTCTATTAACCGGGCAGGAAGGGAAATTGTTTCATCCCCTGGCTTATACAAAAACTTTCATCCTGGCAGTAGATGCCTTATTGGTGTTAATACTGGCCCCGGTACTCATTTCCTTTTTTATGAAGGGGAAATTTTTACCAGACAATGCTAACCCGGTGAACCGGATGCTTGAAAGAATTTATGAACCTGTTATCAGGGCTTGTATAAAAAGACGGTGGGTAACTATTGGGGTTAATGTAATAGCATTGGCAATCAGCATCCCTTTGGTAATGAGTCTTGGCCGTGAGTTTATGCCACCCCTTGATGAAGGTTCGCTTTTATTTATGCCCGTAATGATGCCGGATGTTTCTAATTCGGAGGCCAAGCGCATATTACAGGTTCAGGATAAAATAATAAAAAGTGTTCCCGAAGTAACCCATGTATTGGGTAAAGCCGGAAGGGCAAGTTCAGCTACTGATAATTCGCCCATCAGTATGGTAGAAACTATTATTATGCTGAAACCAAGGAGCGAATGGAGAAAGGGTTTTACTAAGGATAGTGTCATCAATGAATTGAATAGAAAACTTCAGATACCTGGTGTAACTAATGGGTGGACACAACCCATCATCAACCGTATCAATATGCTTTCCACCGGTATACGTACCGATGTGGGCGTTAAAGTATTTGGGCAGAACCTGGATACTATTTATGCCTTCGCACAACAAATTAAAAAAGCATTAGAAGGTACCCCGGGTGTAAAAGATTTATATGTAGAACCTATTACAGGAGGGAAATATGTGGATATCGTTGTTAAGCGGGATGAAATTGGACGCTATGGTTTAAGTACTGATGATGTGAATGCGCTGGTAGAAGCAGCGTTGGGAGGAATGCGGCTTACCACTACTATTGAAGGCCGGCGCCGCTTTTCAGTTAATGCCCGTTTTGCCCAGGATTTCAGGAATAATATTGGGGCGCTTAAAAGATTGCAGGTACAAACAATGAACTATGGCCCCATCCCGTTGCAAGCAGTAGCGGATATTCAAATACACGAAGGCCCTCCAATGATCAATTCTGAAAATGCTATGCTGCGTGGTACTGTATTATTTAATGTAAGAGAGCGGGATCTCGGTAGCACTGTTCAGGAAGCACAAAAAAAGTTAAATACAATGATTAATAAAATGCCTAAAGGGTATTATCTTGACTGGAGTGGACAGTATGAAAATTTAATTCGTGGCGAAAGAACATTAAAAATGATTTTACCTATTGTACTGGTTATCATTTTTATGTGTATGTATTTTGCATTTAATTCCGCACGGGAAGCTTTCTTCAGCCTTATCTCCATTCCTTTTGCATTGATTGGCGGAGCGTATTTTGTCTATTTCTGGGGCGTAAATCTTTCGGTAGCCGTATCTGTTGGCTTTATTGCATTATTTGGTTTGGCGGTGGAAACAGGGATCGTGATGGTTATTTATCTTAATGATGCCATGGATCAGTTAATAGCAAAAAAAAGCAACTCAAGAGAAACAATTACCAAAGAAGATTTACGGGAATACGTGATTCATGGCGCTGCCAAAAGATTGAGGCCAAAGCTGATGACGGTGAGTGTATCATTATTTGGTTTGGTTCCCATTCTTTGGAGTACGGGTGTAGGAAGCGATGTGATGATTCCTATTGTACTTCCCATGATTGGAGGGGTACTTACTTCATCAACGCATATTCTGTTAGTAACACCATTAATATTTTTGATGCAAAAGGAATATGAATTAAAAAAGCATGGGAAAATAGATGTATTGGAAACAAAACATTAATAAAACAGTTATGAAACTAAATACAAGATATTTTTCGAATGGATTATTTGCTGCTGGTGTATTCATCGTCATACTAAATAGTTGCAGCCAAAAGGTTTATAAAGATATACAAAGCAGTTACGACAAGTCTGTTGATTTTAAACGATACAAAACTTTTGCCTGGCTACCTGATAAAGATTCTGCGGATGCAAAAACGGTATTTGGAATCATGCGCAATAGCACCGTGAACTATTTTACTCATTGTATGGGGGAAAGGGGGTATAAAGCAAATATTGACAGCCCTGATGTTTTACTGGAACTGATAATTAAAAGTGAAACAAAAGAAAAAGAAGATCCAACTCTTCCAAAACCCTACAGTACAACTACGGTTACCACTCATGCTAACCCGTACCTGCATCCATTGTCCAATCCCTTCAAATACAATAAGCCTTTTACTTATAAATATTTCAATTATCCTCTCCAAAAACAACAACCCAAAGAAACTTATTTAAAAAATTCAATTACGCTAAATGTAATTGACAGGGAACAACAGAAAATAGTTTGGAGTGGGTCCGCCAATGCGGATTTATCCGATACAACTTATCTGCAGATGAACCTGCACCCGGCTGTATATGATATATTGGAACAATATCCTGTAAAACCGTTTTATAAACATCGCAATAAAACAAGAGACAACCGGTAAATAAAATTCATTACAAAAAATTAAAGAATAATACCAAAAACAATTAAAGATGAAAACAAAAATATATTTCGGAGTAGTCCTGGTCATTTCTCTGTTTATAGTTATGTCATGTAATTCAGGTGGATCTTCTGAGACAGATAATAAAAAAGCGATGGTTGGTGCTACTGTCATTTTCTCTGATACAGGAATTACAAAGCTTGTCAATAGCCAGGTATGTATGATCAACAACAGATTTATGAACTCGGAGCAGATTGCAGTCCCATTAAATGATAAAACATACTACGGCTGTTGCGAAGGTTGTGTAAAGGCCTTGAATGACGATTCAAGTACACATTATATAGCTGATCCACTATCAGGTGAACAGGTTGACAAAGCGATTGCTTTTATTATTGGCAAGCCCGGCTCAAAGGAAGATGTTTTGTATTTTAAAACAGAGACAAATGCCAGGGAGTATTTCGCTAAAAGTTTTCAACAAAGCAAAGGTTTAAAATAAATTAATGGCTTTCAAAACAGCAGTAAACAAAATATGAATTACAAAAGTAAAATGCAAAACAATAAAGCAATTAGTGAGATGAAAAAAATTATGTTCACATTTTTTTGTCTCACAGTTTTATCTGTTTTCCCGGTCAGTGGCCAACAGCTAATAAGCATCAATGCTATTCTGGATTCTATTCAGGCAAGTAATCCATCATTGAAAATGTATGATGCTGAAGTTCGTTCTTTAGACGAGGCTGCCAAAGGTGCAAAAAGCTGGATGGCTCCTGAACTGTCTTCAGGTTTTTTTATGGTGCCTTATGCCCCCCGGTACTGGAAGTCAATGGATGGGCAGCCAGGTATGGGACAATATACAATCGCGGCACAGCAAATCATACCTAACCCCAAGCGGTTAAATGCAGATTATAAATACATGTCATCCATGTCATCAGTAGAAAAGGAGAAGAAAGGTTATACATTAAATCAACTATATGCTGATGCAAAGAAGAATTATTACGAATGGATAGTAATCAAAAAGCAATTGTTGATTTTAGATGATAATGAAAAGCTCTTAAACTATATGATACAAAGTGCTGAAATCCGGTACAAAAACGGCCTTGAAAAAATTAACGCTTACTATAAAGCAAAAGCAGCGTTGGCGAATGTACAAAGTATGAGGATTATGCTGGAGAATGAAATAAAGCAAAGAAAATATAACATCAACACCTTAATGTACCGGGATAAAACGGTTGAATTTGATGTTGATACTTTGTTTAAATTAAACGACTATCAAAATCTGGTATTTGATACTACATTATTTGTAACTAACAGAAGCGATATAAAAGCTATTGAAAAGGAAATGAACGTTAACATATTAAAACAGGAAACGGAAAGAACAAGGCTATTACCGGAATTTGGTTTTCGGTTCGAAAATATGTACGGATGGGCACGGCAGCCCATGCAGTTTACAGCGATGGCGATGGTGCGATTGCCTATGGCAAGGTGGTCAGCTAAAATGAATAAAGCCAATATTGAAAGCCTGAAATGGAAAAATGAATCATTGAAACAACAAAAGAAAATGATTTTAAATGAATCAACAGGGATGGCTTATGGTATGCGAACTGACATCCTCAGTAAAAACAAACAAATAAAATTGTATGAAGAAAAAATACTGCCAGCCCTTCGCAGAAACTATCAAACCTATCAATTGTCTTATGAACAGAATACCGAAGAGTTGTTTGAGTTATTCGATGCATGGGAAACATTAAATATGACGCAGCTTGAATATTTAAAGCAATTACAGGAATTACTGACAATGCAGGTTGAGCTGGAAAGAATCTTAGAAATAAAATAATTATTCACTTAAAATCTTTCAACTATGAAACGAAGAGAGTTTATAAAAAATACAGGTTTAGGAGCAGGTAGTTTAGTAACAGCAGGTTCCATGGCAGCCATTTTTGCAGCATGTAATAAGAACAACATGATGAATGGCAGCAGTATGAATATGGGAGGACAACCGATTCCTGTAACAGAAGGCAATTTCAGCAGGTTGCTTCCCATTCCCAACACAGTATCAGGCAATGCAGTATTAACGGCACAGGCAACAACAGCAAATATTAATGGCAGCAATATTTCTGTATTGGGTTACCAGGCTAATGGGATATTGGGCCCTACTATCCGGGCTGATAGCGGCCTAAACACCAATATTAATTTTCAGAATAATCTTTCTGAAAAAACTAATATCCATTGGCATGGATTAAAAATTTCTGCAAATATGGATGGGCATCCGCAAGCTCTTGTAAATCCTGGCAGTAGTTTTAATTATCAGTTCATCATTAATCAAAGAGCAGGCCTATGCTGGTATCATCCGCACCCGGATGGAGCAACTGCAAGACAAGCCTTTCAGGGTTTAGCCGGTTTGTTTATAATTAACGATGCAGAAGAAGAGGCTTTAAATCTGCCGACTGGCATTTATGAAATTCCCCTGGTAATACAGGACAAACGGCTTACTTCATCCGGTATTATTTATAACCCTTCAATGGGAGAAGTAATGTCGGGCTATATGGGAGAAACCATTATTGTAAATGGCGAAGCATCACCTTATACAGACGTTGCAACAAGATTTTACAGGCTGCGGATATTAAATGGTTCCAATGCCCGTATTTATAATCTTGCTTTAAGTAATAATGCCGATATGATTATCATTGGTAATGACGGCGGATTAATAAAAAGCCCTTCAACCGTGAAAAATATTTTACTGGCTCCTGGAGAAAGATTAGATGTGCTGATAAACTTTGCAGGGATAACTACAGGCACTGAAATATTTTTAGAAAGCAACGTGTTTGATAATGCTGGTAGTGCACAAGGTAAGCAGGGGTTTAAGATTATGAAGTTTAGAGTAACTCAAACCGTAAGTGATAGTTTTACTTTACCAGCTTTGCTTTCTTCGGTCAATGCTATTTCTCCTTCTGCGTCTTCAAAGACAAGAAATTTTATTATCAATGCCATGCAAATGAGCAGTGGCATGAATATGACCGGTATTCACAGAATCAATGATAAGACCTACGATAAAAACAGGATTGATGAAAATGTATCAGCCAATGCAACAGAGATATGGGTGTTTGATAATTCACAGGGTGATGAACCTCATCCCATGCATCTGCACGGTGTACATTTCCAGGTATTGGAGAGAAGCGGTGGCAGGGCACAATTGATGGCTTCCGAAAGTGGCTGGAAGGATACTGTTTTAGTAATGCCCCGTGAAACAGTAAAAATCGTTATTCCATTTTCAACATTAACAGGCGTATTTGTTTTTCATTGCCATAATCTTGAACACGAAGATGATGGCATGATGTTACAATATCAATTGACTTAAAAGATTTTAATATTCAGTTATGAAAAAAAAGAAAATAGCAATTATCATAATGTCAACGCTAGTTCTACTGGCTGTAGCCGCATTGGTATATTTTAAAGTAATACTTCCAAAAAATGAAACAAAACCGAAGGCAACAACGGGCATGGAAAATATGAATATGGATAGTAAAGATGTAAATGACAATATGAATTCGACTAACGGGGAGATGAAAATGGAAAGTGACAGTACAAAAATACACGATGTTTCCCTGCACACTTTATTGCAACCGACAAGTGGTTTTGCAATCTCCGCCATCCCGGCTACCACATTATTAAAAAGTGAAGAATCCATAGAAATTAATGCGCTTGGATATACTGCATACAATACGACCGAAGTTGGAGCAATATCAGCCCGTGTTAATGGAAGGATTGAAAAGTTGTATGTAAAGTATCGTTACCAGCTGATTAAAAAAGGGCAAAAAATTATGGACATCTACAGCCCTGAATTGCTCATCTCACAACAAAATCTTTTATTTCTTTTGAAGAATGACCCGGCTAATAATTCATTAATTAATGCCGCTAAAGAAAAATTATTGTTACTTGGTTTTTCAGCCGAACAATTACAACAGCTAATAAATACCCAAAAAAATTTGTTTACTGTTTCTGTTTACAGCAGCTACAGCGGTCATATTCATGAAGCGCAGGGAAAAGAAATGAGCGGTTCCACTTTAGCGGTTCCTGCCATGAATGACAACACATCGATAACCACACAGGAACTAAGCCTTAAAGAAGGAATGTATTTACAAAAGGGTCAGACTATTTTTAAAGTTTATAATCCCAACAAGGTATGGGCTTTGTTGAATATTTATCCATCAGACCAGTCTTTTATTAAAGTGGGTAATAAAGTAACAATTGTACCTGAAGCAAATCCCGGCAGAAATTTTCATAGTTCAATTTATTTTATTG
>JAYVLZ010000005.1:0-14417 GCA_043759175.1 Chitinophagaceae bacterium
AAAATCAATTTCTGCCATCTATTACACATTTTTGCAAAACATATCCAAAAGCTAAGGTAGATTTATGAATTGTTTTAAGGCTTGCGGATTTTAGAATAAAGCATTATTCATTTATTTTACCCATTTAAAAAAACGATTTAATAATATAATTTCCAGAAGAAAATTTTAGAATTCATTTAACTTATATTTTGGCTACTTTTAACGTGTATGAAAAAGCCAAAAAAAATATTCTTATCAATTATATTTCTATTCCTATTCTACAGCACTCATGCACAAACCTATAGCAATGATTATAAAGTAGTGGATGATTATGTAAAATCATTGGGTAGCCTGGACACCCTGAATATGGGAACAATCAGCTACATTGTAACAAAAAAATTTGCCAGTACCAGTGATAAAGCCAGAGCCATTTTCGACTGGATTGCATATAATATCAGCTTCGATTGTAAAGGAGCAAGAAATAATGGCAACGAAAAAATGAGTGGTGATATGGTAATAAAAACCAGGAAAGCCAACGCCAATGGATATGCTTCTTTATTCCAGGATATGTGCAGTGTGGCTAAAATACGTTGCCTTACTGTGGATGGTTATGTTAAAACTGATATTGAACAAATTAATGAAAAACCTGATGAGTTTAACCATACCTGGGCTGTAGTGCAGCTTGGGCAGAGCCCGGACAGCTGGTATTATGTGGACCCAACCTGGGGCAGCGGCTATACGGATGAAAAAGTAACTACCTTTACACGTGCTTATAATGATGCATTCTTTTTTGCAGATAAAACCCTTTTTAATTTACAGCACTACCCAGACAACACTGCGTGGCTGTTAGGCAGGGGAACCAAAAGCGTAAATGATTTTTTCGCTTTGCCGTTAATAAAAGATCATGCATATGATTTTAAAATCAGTAACATTTCGCCTGCTACCGGCGTTGTAAAATCAGGGGTTAATAAACCTGTCCGTTTTAGTTTCAGGATAAATAATAATACCCCTGTAGATACGGTAGCTTTGTTAATAGGAGCAGAAAAGAATAAGAAATTGAAAACGATATACTATTCTTACAATAATAGCGTTGTTAGCTTTACTCATAACTTTGAGGAGGAAGATAGCTATCCGGTAACAGTTTTGGTAAATAATAAACCGGTATTGGGATATATGGTGGAAGTAACAGAATAGCAATTTTTTTCTAATATAGAAATGGGAAGATATTTTTTTTAATAAGATTCAATTTTTTTGTAGTTTTCGAAAATTCTTAAAACCCCAAATTAAAATACCTATGGCATTTATTCAACATTTTAAAGAATGGGCTGATGCACACAACCCAAAATGGTTGGCACTTGTGAGAGTTGCATTGGGCGCTGCCCTTTTATTAAGAGGAGTTAATTTCTTAAATGACCTGCCGGGTCTGGATAGGCTGATTGAAGAAAATAATCTTTCTGCCTACGGTGATTGGCTCAGGAATTCCATCCCGTGGATACATGTGGCGGGTGGCTTTTTTATCATTATCGGTCTCTATACCCGTTTTTTCTCATTCTTACAATTACCTTTTATATTGGGAGCAATATTATTTATTAACTCCAAAAAAGGATTTTTTGGAGCTGAGACCGATCTTATCTATTCAATTGTCCTTCTTGTATTGTTAGTGGTATTTGTAATAGAAGGCAGCGGACCTTTATCATTATCTACTTTTTTTAGGGAGGTAGAAGCAGAGAAAAATGCGGAAAAAAAATCTTAATATTTTAACTGAGTAAATACTATTTGATTAAACATTTTAGCGGGTACCTGATACCTTTAAATAATTATGCACCTGGTTGGGTGCATAATTATTTAAAAGGCCAAAGGGAAAGTTGCAGGGATTGATATACAGGCCAGGTTTACCATTGTTGTTAAAATATTTTCCGTTCCTTATTCATTTACATTAATATCTGCAAGACCACTGCTATGTTTGAATGATCTCCCATAATTTTCTGGGTTAAGGCTTACACCATTATTATATTATTATATCTCCTGCGTTTGTTAAAAAAGGATGATCTTCCATAAATTTATTTCCCATTCCGGTATTGTTACTAATATTCCGCAAATATTCCGCACTGAAATTTTATTTGATACCAAGATAAATTTAGGCTTACCTAATTATATTTTTCTGTAAAAAATATTCCACATTTGCAAAAACCAAATTATGAACTCACTTACAGAAGAGAACTATCTAAAGGCTATTTATAAACTGCATGAAAAAAGTGGAAGCATGGTAACTACTTCTGCTTTAGCAGAAGAATTAAATGTAAGTGCAGCATCGGTAACTGATTTTGTAAAGAAAATGGCTGTAAAAAAATTGATCAGTTACGAAAAATCTAAAGGAGTGGTGTTGAATGAAAAGGGCAGGCAGATAGCTGTAAACATTATCAGGAAACACCGTCTTTGGGAAGTATGGCTGGTAAACAAGCTTGGGTTTAAATGGGATGAAGTGCATGACATTGCAGAGCAACTGGAACATGTGGTGAGTGAAGAATTGATTGCCCAGTTAGATAATCATTTAGGTTATCCCAAGGCGGACCCACATGGAGACCTGATACCAGATTCCAAAGGAAATTTCGCTAAAACAGGCAGCAAACCTTTATCAGAATATGGTAAAGGAGATGTAGTGACAATTATAGGTGTGGCTGAACATTCGAATTCCTTTTTGCAATACCTAACCAAAAAAAACCTCACTTTAGGAAATGAAATAAAAATTGAATCAATAGAAGAATTTGATAACAGCTTTCACGTAAAAATCAACAATAAACTGCAAATGCAATTTAGTAAAGAAGTAGTAAAAAATCTGTTGGTAGTAAAACTTTGATAAAATAGAAGGAGAAGAAAACTTAGTGTTGAGCGCTAAAATAAAATCACTATCTCACCACCTGGAACTTACCGGAATCTACAATTTTACCAGACCTGTCTCTTAGCTGATAAATATACACACCACGATAAAAACCATCCAGCAAAAAAGATATCTTTTCAGAACTTCCAATTGTTTCACCCACCTTTCTGCCCATAAAATTGAACAGTTGTAAAGTATAAATATTATCAGTGCCTTTAGAAATATCAAAATTGATAACCGAAGTAGCAGGATTCGGATAAGATTTCAACACCCTTGCTGCAGACACTCCCTGGCTTGCCAGTTTTTGCTGTGCAAATGTTGCTATGTTCATTCCGATAAGAAATATTAATATGGTAAATGTCTTTTTCAGTGTTGTAAATATACTCATTTTTGATAAAAATGTCTCCCAAAGCATAAAAAACAAAAAAACCGCTGTTTTATTGTACAGTGGCTTAAAATATTATCCGTTAACGATCAAAACATTAGTTCAATGCAGCTAATGTTTGCCGAATTGCATCAAAGCTGGGCTGGTCGCCGGGGGTGGGACAAACTTCCATATATTTTACGATACCGGTCTTATCAATTACAAAAGCTGCCCTTTTACTAACGCCATGCATTTCAAAAGCCGGAAACGTTTCATATAACACTCCGTAGGCTTCGGCAGTTTCCTTATTAAAATCACTTAACAAAGGAAAGTTGAGGTTTTGATCTATTTTAAATTTATTCAGTACAAACAAAGAATCGATGGAAATACCCAACACCTGTGCATTGGCATCGTTGTATAAACCAATATGATCTCTAACTGAACAAAGTTCTGCAGTACAAACGCTGCTAAATGCCAGCGGAAAAAATAACAGAACCACGTTTTTACCCTGGTAATCCGAAAGACTAACTTTGCTTCTATCGCTGTTATAAAGCGTGAATGCCGGGGCTTGTTGTCCAATTTCAATTGCCATAATTTTTTGTTTTATTATTTAGTATTGAATAATACAAATAAGAATATTGATTGTTGGTTCAATCATTAAATTTTTATCACATTGCTGTTTTTGTTCAGCATAATTTTTTTAGGCAGAGATTTAAGAACCTCCTCTTTCAACACATCTACCAATTTTTTCTTTACATAATTCCGGTGTGTTACCAGGCTCACTTCTCTAACAGGTGCAGGCGCTTTAAAATGCCTGATCATATTCTGCTGCTTTACTGAAAAATCGATGGTGGCCAGTTCAGGTAAAATAGTGATGCCTTTATTCATCTCTACCATTTTTCTCAATGTTTCCACACTGCCTGCTTCATATTCAAAATGACTTTGCACATTACTTTTTTTCTTCAACTCACATAAGCTGATGATCTGGCTGCGGAAACAATGCCCTTCTTCCAGCAACCACAATTCTTTTAAATCTATATCATCTGCCAGTACATAATTCTTTTTAAATGCCGCATTTGATTTGGAAACATAAGCCACCAGTTCTTCATAAAACAAAGGGTACTCAATAATGCTGCTATCCTGTAAAGGTGTTACCAGCAATCCTGCATCGATCCTGCCTGCTTTTAATTTTTCTACCAACAATTCCGTAGTCATTTCTTTTACCCTGATCTTGATATCAGGATATTTATTAAGAAATGATTGTAAAAACAACGGCAATAAATAAGGCGCCAGGGTTGGGATAATTCCAATTCTTAATTCACCTTCCACCAATCCCTTCCTGTCTTTGATATTTTGATGCATCATCTTTACTTCATGAATGATTACCCTTGCCTGTTTGATAACTTCTTCACCCGGCTCTGTTGGTATTACAGGCTGTTTGCTTCGGTCAAAAATCTTTATTCCAAGATCTTCCTCCAGCTTTTGTATCTGCATACTGAGTGTTGGTTGCGTAACAAAACATTGCTCCGCTGCCACTGAAAAATGCCTGTAAGTATCTACCGCAATAATATATTCCAGTTGAGTGATGGTCATATCGTAAAAATAGACAAAATCAATATGATAATAATAAATATCAATATAAATTATGAACTTGATGAACTACTTTTACAGCATAATAAAATATTCATTTCTTCCAACTCCACTAAAAATTATTTTTATGAGCGACAAACCAAAAAACAAAAAACTCACTACTGCATCCGGCAGGCCGTTTGCAGAAAATGAGAACAGCATGAGCATTGGCGCCCGTGGCCCCTTACTGTTGCAGGATTATATTTTGCACGAAAAGATGGCTCATTTTAACAGGGAGCGTATTCCTGAAAGAGTAGTGCATGCTAAAGGCAGCGGTGCATTTGGTACATTTACTGTAACACACGATATCACCAAATACACCAAGGCAAAAATCTTCAGCACTATCGGTAAACAAACAAAAATGCTGGCAAGGTTCAGCACCGTTGGTGGTGAAAAAGGCAGCGCTGATACAGAAAGGGACCCAAGGGGCTTTGCATTAAAATTTTATACAGAAGAAGGCAACTGGGATTTAGTTGGTAACAACACTCCAGTCTTTTTTGTAAAAGACCCAAAGAAATTTGGTGACTTTATCCATACACAAAAACGTGACCCACGTACCAACTGTAAAACCCCAACAATGATGTGGGATTACTGGAGCCTGAATCCTGAAAGCCTGCACCAGGTAATGATTTTAATGAGTGACAGAGGTACTCCACACGGATACCGCCATATGAATGGTTATGGCAGTCATACTTTCTCTATGATCAATGCAAACAATGAAAGAGTATGGGTAAAATTCCATTTTAAAACTGCACAGGGCATTAAAAATTTTGTGAACGATGAAGCGGCAGCAATGAAAGGGAAAGACCCTGACTTTGCACAAAGGGATTTGGTGGATGCAATTGACAACAAAGATTTTCCGAAATGGAATTTAAAGATACAGGTGATGACAGATGAGCAGGCAAAAGCATTTCCTTTCAATCCATTTGATCTTACCAAGATCTGGCCACATGCAGATTTTCCATTGATTGATGTGGGTGTGATGGAACTGAATGAAGTGCCTAAAAACTATTTTGCAGATATTGAACAAAGCGCTTTTGCACCAGCACATGTAGTGGATGGTATTGGATATTCTCCAGACAAAATGTTGCAGGGCAGGTTACTTTCTTATCCGGATGCACACAGGCATCGCCTCGGTGGTAACTATGAACAGATACCAGTTAACCGTTGTCCATATGCAGTAAATAATTATCAGCGTGACGGATTTATGGCAGTAAATGGCAATGGAGAAGATGCGCCAAATTATTTCCCAAACAGCTTTGATGATATCTTTCCTGATGAAACATACAAAGAACCAGCATGGCAATTAGAATCAACTGTAGCTGACTGGTACGACAGGAATGGTGAAGGAGAAAATGATCACTATACACAACCTGGCTGGTTGTTCAACAAAGCAATGAATGATTATGACCGCCATAATTTAGTAAGCAATATTGTTGGAGCAATGAGTGGCATCAGCGGGCCTAAAAAAGAACTGATCGTTAACCGTCAGTTATGTCATTTCTTTAGAGCCGATATGAAATTAGGCATGGCAATTGCAAAAGGATTAGGTGTGGATGTAGATAGCGTGATGAGCAGCATGAGCATTCCTTCGCATACAAAAGCAAATGAATTGACACCAGCGTAGTTCACACTGATATTGTCTTGAATCAGCAGCCGCTTCTAATGAAGCGGCTGTTTTCATATTTGATCAGCAACAGTTAAAGAGAACTGAAAATCGGAACTGAAATTTATCTGGAATGATCCTTAAGGAAGCATTCAATTTACTATACATTATTACAAGTAAATATTATTACCGGATCGCATTTATAAAACTTTCACTTATTTTTGATTTGACTGATATCAACAACGGCGAAAATTTATTAATTATGAAAATAATATTCTTACTTCTGGTAACATTTTTTTTAAAGACAATAACATTTGGGCAAATAGATACAAATAATCTTAAAATTAGCAAGCAAGTAAAAGAAATTGATACAACAAGGGAAATTGAAAAATCGGCTTTCTTCCTGTATAACGGCATTGCTTATAACAAAAAAAACTTTGCTATTTTTTTGTGGGGTAAAAAGGTAAAAGTAATTGGCATTACATCTTTTAAAAAAGCAATTCAGCTTTGGGAGGAAATTAATAAAAGAGAATTGACAAAGCCAGAAAAAAAATCATTAGAAAGAGGATTTGAAAGTAAAGACTAAATCTTCATCCTTGTTTATATTTAATGATAAGCAGACATTTTTAATGCAAGCTTTTTATCCTGATAAAAACTTAATTTCCCAACTATTAAAACTCACTCAAATGAAAAGCCTTTTAATATTCACATGTGCAATTGCCTTTTCACTCACTTTAAATGCCCAGAAAAAAAATGCAGCAGCAAAAGATGAAGTGCTGAAAACACAGGCAGCAGCAGATATTCAATCTCATTACGATCAATATAAAACTACTGCGCTGCAAATATGGGATTATGCAGAAGTGGGGTACAAGGAAGTAAAGAGCACTGCCCTGCTTCAAAAAATCTTGCAGGAAAATGGGTTTACGGTGGAAGCTGGTGTGGCAGGTATTCCTACCGCTTTTGTTGCAACTTATGGAAGTGGCAAACCGGTTATTGCAATACTGGCAGAGTATGACGCCTTGCCCGGTTTATCACAAACTGCCGACCCGGTAAAAACAAGTGCAGGTAAAGATGCAGGACATGCTTGCGGTCACCATTTGTTTGGAGTGGCATCAGTGGCAGCTGGTATTGAAATTAAAAAACTGATAGAAGAAAAAAAACTAACAGGTATCATTAAAGTATTTGGCTGCCCTGCAGAAGAAGGCGGCAGCGGAAAAGTTTACTTAGTAAGGGCCGGTTTATTCAATGATGTGGATGTAGCAATTCACTGGCACCCGGGCAGCAGTAATGCTGTTACCATGACAAGTGCACTGGCTAACAAGTCTGCCAAATTTCGTTTTCATGGTATATCAGCGCATGCTTCAGGAGCTCCGGATAAAGGACGTTCTGCATTAGATGGGGTGGAAGCAATGGACAATATGGTAAATATGCTGAGAGAACATATTCCACAGGAAACAAGGATACACTATGTGATCACCAATGGTGGCAAAGCTCCAAATGTGGTACCGGATTTTGCAGAGGTATATTATTATATCCGCCATCCTAAAAGAGACCAGGTGGTCAATATTTTTGACCGTGTGGTGGACGCAGCAAATGGCGCCGCATTAGGAACAGGCACTAAAGCAGATTACGAGATCATCGGTGGCACACACGATCTCCTGATAAATAAATCTTTAGCGGAAGTGATGCAAAAAAATTTAGAAAAAACAGGTGGCGTCATTTACACCACTGAAGAAATGGAGTTTGGAAAAAAAATACAAGCCAGTTTTACAACGCCATCAGAAGATTCGATTAACAGCGCTGCTATAATAAAACCATTGAAAGTGGAATCAGATGCAGGTGGCGGCAGCACAGATGTGGGTGATGTGAGTTATGCATTACCCACAGTGGGTCTTCGGGCAGCTACATGGGTGCCGGGCACATCTGCACACAGCTGGCAGGCTGTGGCCTGCGGCGGCACAGAGATTGGAACAAAAGGAATGATGGTGGCTGCTAAAACAATGGCGCTTACTGCAATTGACTTGTACCTGCACCCGGAACTGATACAAAAAGCCAATGAAGAATTTAAAAAGGCAAAAGGAAATTATGAATACAAGGCTTTGCTTGGAGACCGTAAGCCTGCGCTTAACTACAGGGATTAAAATGATTTAAGTACCAATAAATCTAATTACTCATTTAAAAATTAATTATACAACGGCAAACTGTTTTCCTTTTCCGTAAACGCTTTTCCCAATACGGCATCACCGTTTAGTTGCTATGATCCAAATTTGTGCTTCAAAAAAAGTACAAATGATGGAACATTACAAAAGCATTATGAGAATCTGCGTTACCCTATTTATTTTCAGCTTAATAATTAGCAATAATCAACTAATTGCCCAAAATAAAAAGATCCTGACAGATACTGCAGGGCCAAAATATCTACCTGAAATTACTGTAGTGGGACGTAACAGCAGTTCTGACATTCACCAGTTGCCCGAAATAGTGGGAACCAGTATCAATGCCGGCAAAAAGAATTCATTGATCGTTATGGACAATGTAAATGGCAATGTGGTTACCAATACCATGCGCCAGGTGATGGCCAAAGTGCCGGGCATTCAAATTTGGGAAAGCGATGGCAGCGGTATTCAGATTGGCATTGCAGCAAGGGGGCTTAGCCCAAACAGGAGCTGGGAATTTAATGTTCGCCAGAATGGCTATGATATTTCTGCAGATCCTTTTGGTTATCCGGAAGTGTATTACAACCCACAGTTACAGGCTGTTCAGCGCATTGAAATAATCAGGGGGCAAGGCGCTCTCCAGTATGGACCTCAGTTTGGTGGTATGGTTAATTATATTTTACGCAATGGGAGTGAAATTAATAAACCATTCCAGTTTGAAACGCAGCAAACAGTTGGCAGCAACGGCCTTTTCAATTCGTACAATGCAATAGGTGGTGAAACAAAAAAGATCAATTATTATACTTTCTTTGATCACCGCAATGCCGATGGATGGAGACAAAACAGCAATTACTACACCAACAGTGCTTTTGGATCTTTCACTTATAAAGCATCGCCTAAATTTTCTGTTACCACAGAAATAATGTACTCAAAACAACGCAGCCAGCAACCCGGCGGATTAACCGATGAACAGTTTAACCAGGATGCAAAACAAAGCTTTCGCAGCCGTAACTGGTTTGATATTACCTGGAAAACATTTGCAGTAATTGCCAACTACCACATCAGCCAGCAGTCAAGGCTCAACTTAAAATTATTTCATGTAGAGGGAGACAGGAACAGTGTTGGATACCTGAAAGCGATCACTACAAAAGATTCAATTAATCCTGCCACCATGCAGTATAATAACCGCACACTGGATATGGATCAATATCGTAACACAGGGTTTGAGGCAAGGTATATTACAGGATATAATATTGGGCAAATGAGCAGTACGTTATCCGGCGGTATTCGTTTATACAAAGGAAGTACACACCGGTTAAAAGATGGAGTGGGTACTACGGGAACTGAATACAGCCATCAACTGGCAAATCCGGTATGGCCAAAAGACATTACTTACAAATCTTTTAATGCGGCAGTGTTTGCAGAAAATATTTTCAGGTTCGGTAAACTGCTTATCATTCCGGGTATCCGCTATGAAGTGGTGGATGGAAAAGCGGCTGGCCGTAATGGTTATGATGCTGATGGCAAGGAAATTATTTTACAAAATCAAAAACGCAGCCGGGGTTTTTTACTGGCAGGTGTGGGCGCTGAATACCATGTTTCTGAAAAGACAGAATTCTATGGCAATATCACCCAGGCTTACCGCCCCATGCAGTTCAGCGATTTAACAGCGCCTCCAACCACGGATGCTATTGATCCTAACCTGTCTGATGCAAAAGGCTATAACATTGATTTTGGATACAGGGGAAAAGTAAAAGCATATTTGTTATTTGATGTAAGTGTTTTTTACCTGCAATACAACAACCGCATTGGTACCATTACCCAGCAACGTACAGACGGAACTTTTTATAACTACCGCACCAATGTAGGCAACAGTACCAGTAAAGGAATTGAAGCACTGACTGAATTGAGTTTTGTAAAAGCATTTGCAAAAGAACTGAAGCCTTACGATATCAGTGCCTTTATATCTTACAGCTATACAGATGCAAAATATGGCAGCCTGAAAGTGATCGTTAAAGAAAGTAATGAGCTAAAAGAAAATAACCTGAAAAATAAAAAAGTGGAAAATGCTCCCAATAATATTATTCGCTCTGGTATTACTTTCAGCTATAAAGGTTTAATACTTACCACACAGCTGAGCCATGTAAGCAGTGCATTTGCTGATGCCAACAATACTTTAACACCAACCGTAAATGGACAAATTGGTTTAATACCTGCATACACCGTTGCAGATATTACAGTCACCTGGCGCTGGGCTAAAAATTATAATATCAAAATGGGCATTAATAATCTTACCAACAAAAATTATTTTACCCGCCGTGCTGGCGGCTATCCTGGCCCAGGCGTATTGCCTTCAGATGGAAGATCTGTATTTGTTTCTTTTGGAGCTACTTTTTAATGATTTTCGGAGAAATATTTTAACAGGCTGTGCAGAACAGCCTGTTTTTTTTGCAATACATTTTATTCAATTCCGATGGATGCTTTACAGCAAATATTTAGACACCATAATTAAAGCGGCTGTTTCACAATAACCAATCCGTCTTTCTTTTTCTTCTTTGGCGGTTTCGCAGGCGGGCAATCAATAGCCACTTCTCCTTCCTGCATTTGTTTGGGATCGAAAATTTTTAATGCAGCTTTCATTTGCTGTGCCTTTATCATTTTGTCATATACTTTGTGTACTGAATCCAGTTGAGCAATGTAGATACTTCTTCCGTGAGTGCCAACTACCAGCTCATTGTCTCTTGCCTGTATGGCAATATCATGTACCGGCACACGTGGCAGGTTGCCGATAGTACTGAATGTTTTACCCATATCGAAGGATGCATACAATCCATTGTCCGACCCAACATACAGGATGTTTTCAAATTTCGGATCTTCTTTTATCACATTCAGCGGTTCTGCAGGCAGGTCCATTCCCAATTGTTTCCACGTGGTACCAAAATCATCACTAACAAAAAGAAAAGAGGCAAAATTATCATAACGGTAACCATTGAGTGCAGCATATACTCTGCCCTCTTTATATTGCGATGCAGTAACACGGCTCACCCACAAACCGGGTGGTATCTTAGGAAGGCTCTTTGTTATATTCACTAACGTCCAGCTATAGCCGCCGTCTTTACTGAGTTGTATATTTCCATCATCTGTACCAATGTATATCAAACCAAATTTTAATGGCGACTCATGAATTGTTGTCAACGTACCATAAGGAACCTTGCCTGCTTTTTTACCATTGGAAAGATCACCGCTCAATGCTGTAATATTTTCTGCCTTATCCAAACTGCGGTAAAATTTATTGGCACCATAATAAAATACATCCTGGTTGTGCCTGCTCAGCCAGATAGGTGTCTGCCAGTTATAGCGAAGTTTTGATTCTCCCAGGTCATGCATTGGGTGAATGAATAAAGGCTCCTTTCCACTACCCATATTTACCCTGAAATAATAACCAAACTGAAAACCATTATAGGCAGTTTTGTTATCTCTTGTATCTACCTGCACCTGCATACCATCACCATCTCCAATGGGTTTCCATTCAAACTCATCCGGTTCCGGTTCTTTCTTTTCTTCTGAAAATTCTGATTTACTAACCTCCATTTTAGAGGACCCCATCCAGGTACCATTATCCTGCAGTCCACCGTATACATTATATGGCGTGGCGTTATCGGTAGTGATATTATAAAACTGGGCTACAGGTACACTGGTTGCTTTGAACCATTTGTTGCCATTATCATAAGTAATATTGCAACCACCATCATTTCCTGCAATCCAGTGATCATCTCTTAAAGGATTGATCCAGCAACTGTGCCAGTCACCATGTGTATTATTTTTATCTACTCCTTTAAAATTTTTACCGCCATCAGTACTCAGGATAATACCGGTGCCAAAAGTGATCACTTTGTTTTCATCAGTTGGCGATACATAAATTTTACCGAAGTAATAACCATAGCTGCTGAAAACTTTGATGTCTTTAATATTTGTTTTGTGCCATTGCTCTCCTCCATCATCACTCCGGTAAACCTCACAGCCATAAATACCTGCATTTTGAAAACCATCATCTGCTATCAGCCAGTCATACACATCGGTGGGTTTCAGTTTGTCATTTGCAATTAATTCCTTTAAACCTGTGGCTGTATATTTTTTTGGGAAATCATTTTTCAATAAAAAAGTATCCAGTTTTTTATCATCCAGTTTTGCAAAATTTTCCTTTGAAATATTTTTAAAATCTTCCACCACATATTTTGAGGTGTCAATTTTCTTTGTTGCGGTATCCGGTTTGATGGCATTATTATCCACTACGGCGTATACAATCTGCGGATTTTTTTGATACACCGCTACTCCACTTCTTCCAACCAGAGCACCTGTTGGAAACCCACTGCCTGCTGCTGTTACCAGTTTCCAGGTATCACCACCATCTGTACTTTTATAGATACCACTGGTAGCGCCTGTTGGTTCAAAATCCCAGGCTCTTCTTGTTCTGTGCCATGCACAGGCAAACAATTCATCCGGATTTTGCAGGTTGATATCCATTTCTGCCACACCGGTATTCTCATCAATAATCAATGTTTGTTTCCACGTTTTTCCACCATCCATTGTTTTATATACACCACGTTCCTTGTTGGGAGAAAACAAATGCCCCATTGCTGCTACCCATGCAATGTCTGGATTGCCGGGATGTAAAATAATTTCACCAATATGATGGCTCTCCGGTAAGCCGAGCCATTGCCAGGTTTTTCCATTATCCGTTGACTTATAAACACCATTGCCGCTGTAACTGCTGCGGCTGCTGTTTGCCTCACCGGTACCTACCCAAATGATCCTGGATTTTAACCAGTTTACTGCAATATCGCCGATGCTAAACACATCTTCTTTTTCAAACATCGGATCAAAACTTAATCCGTTATTTACGGTATGCCACAAACCACCGCTGGCATAAGCCACGTAAAATTCTGTAGGGTCTGCAGGATTTACTTCTATATCCACCACACGCCCATTCATTTGTGTAGGGCCTATATTGCGAAAGGGTATATCTTTCAACAAACTCCCTGCTTCCAGCAATTTTCTTTTCTGCAAACCGTTCATTCTTTCAGCGGTGGTGGTAGGTTTTACCTGTGCAGCAGATGTTAAAAAAAACGCAGTAATAAAAAGGATAGTAAAAGAAAAAGTAATTTTGAATAAATATTGCATAAATAAATTTTTGATAAAATGAGATCGATTTTAAAAATACGTCAATTGAGTCTAATTTCTCTGCTGATATTTTTATTTGTGGTTAATGGAAATGCTCAATACAAAGACTTTACATTGTCCCCCAAAGGAGACACATTAAATATCATTGATAAGAAAGGATTGAAACAGGGCAGGTGGGTAAACAGCATTCCTGAAATAAGAGGGGAGGCCGCTTATGAAGAAGAAGGCTATTTTAAAGATGATAAAAAAACAGGGCCCTGGAGAAAATACAATGGAACGGGTGATTTAATTGCAATGGAAAATTATCTTTTTGGCGGTAAGCATGGCATACAACAATACTTTACTTTTTTAGGTGCCATAGAAAGAGAAGAGCAATGGCGGGGCTATAATCCTGATGCGCCTTACGATACCATCCCTGTTTACGGACAAGGCAATAATGAGATCATCGATTATAAAATTGTGAAAGCAGAACAGTACAGTGTGCCTCACGGCGAATGGAAATTTTATGAGCCTACCGGCCACATCACTAAGATAGAGCGCTACGATCGTGGCTTCCCTATTAAAGATGCTTTTCAAAAAGAAACGGTAACTGCTGAACCAGCCAAACCAAAAGAAAAAGTAAAG
>JAYVLZ010000006.1:0-4229 GCA_043759175.1 Chitinophagaceae bacterium
TATGATGCTTTCAGAACAGCGTTGCTGCAAAATTCAGACTTTAAAAATATCACCCGGTCATCACGGGTACCTACGGGCAGGCTGCTGGATAATATGGGCGCCTATACATTGAGCGGTGATTCCATGATGCCGGTGAGTACAGACATAAAATTTGTAACGGCTGATTACGATTTTGTTTCCACATTTGGAATACCTCTAAAAGCCGGAAGATTTTTTTCAAGAGATTTTGGTACCGATACATTGAGCTTTGTGATCAATGAAGCTTCAGTGAAGGCATTGGGTTGGAAAAGCAATCAGGATGCAGTGGGGAAAGATTTTAAATATGGCCGTACAAAAGGACATATCATTGGCGTGATCAATGATTTTCATTTTGAATCCATGCACCAGGCCATTGTTCCATTGGTGCTGCTGATGCTGCCGCCACGGCAGGGTTACTATAATAATTTTTCTGTAAAAATTGCCAGCAACAATATCACGGCATCGATGAATAATTTAGAGAAAGCGTGGAAAAAATATTTTCCTGAAACACCTTTTGATTATACATTTTTAGATGACAATTTTGATAAGCTCTACGAATCAGAACAACGGCAGGCAACCCTCTTCACCTCCTTTGCATGTATCGCTATTTTTATTGCATGCCTTGGTTTATTAGGATTATCAGCCTTTGCTATTTCTCAGCGTATAAAAGAAATTGGCGTGAGAAAAGTATTAGGCGCAAGCACCAACAGTATTGTGAGATTATTGTCAGCAGATTTTTTAAAGTTGGTTGTAGTGGCCGCTGTACTGGCATTCCCGGTTGCATGGTATGCCATGCATAACTGGTTAAAAGATTTTGCATACCGTACCGATATTCATTGGTGGGTATTTATAGCAGCAGGAATGTTGGCTGCAATAGTTGCTTTTGTAACGGTGAGTTTGCAGGCTGTAAAAGCTGCAGTTGCAAACCCTGTAAAGAGTTTGAGAACGGAGTAACCCCCTCCGCCCCCTAAAGGGGGAACTAAGGCAAGCGTTCAAAAATTTGAAATGTTTGCTGAGTAGCAGAGTGTGGGAGTTATGGTTGATTAAAGAAGAAATGAAGATGTGGGAGAACAAAAAGATTATTAAAGATAAAATGCACCGTCCCTTCTCCTTGGGAGAAGGGAAAGAGGGATGAGGTCGTTGTTGATTAAAGAACAAATGCAAATGTGGAAGTTAAAATGTTTATTAAAGATATGCCGAGCCACTCCCTCTCTACAGGAGAGGGAGAAGGAGGACGAGGTCAATAAAAAATTAATGATATGAAATCAAATTATTTTAAAACTGCTTACCGAAACCTTACCAGGCGCAAAGGTTTTTCATTATTAAATATTGCAGGATTATCCATTGGTATTTGCTGCTGCATGCTCATCTTTCATTATGTTTCTTTTGAAAGAAGTTACGATACTTATCAGCCGGAGGGTAAAAATATTTACCGGCTCAGGTTAGATTCTTACCAGCAGGGACAACTTGCCTGGAAGTCTGCAACCAGTTATCCAGCATTTGGACCCACTATGAAAAAGGAATTTCCAGAAGTGGAAAATTTTTGCCGTTTGCATGATGCAGATTTTTTATTATCGAATGATGTAAGAAATATAAAATTCAAAGAAGAGAAAGGTTATTATGCTGATGCTTCCGCATTATCCCTTCTGAATATTAAATTGATAAAGGGCAATGCTGCCACTGCCTTGAATGCGCCATATAAAGTTATCCTTACAGAAACACTGGCAAAAAAATATTTCGGCAGTGAGGAAGCACTTGGTAAAACGTTAACGATCCGTCATCCTGAATTTACACAGTCACTGGAAGTAAGTGGTATCATGAAAGAGCTTCCTGTTAATTCGCATCTAATCATCAATCATCTTGCATCTTATGCCACACTTTCCAGCATCAACCGGGATGTATATCATGATACCAGCAATGAAACAGAAACCAATTTTGGCTGGTACGATTTCTATACTTACCTGCAACTAAAACCTGGTACCGATGTCAAAAAATTTGAATCAAAATTTCCTGCATACTGTGATAAATATATCAATGGACAGGATTGGGCAAAGAATAATAATATTAAAACTGTTATATCCCTGGTACCCCTTGCCGATATTCACCTGTACTCCAATTATAACCAGGAAGCGGAAGTGAATGGCAATGGCCAAGCCGTTTCTTTTTTATTTTTAATAGGGCTACTCATTATTGGAATTGCATGGTTTAACTATATTAATTTATCTACTGCACGTTCTGTAGAAAGAGCAAAAGAAGTGGGTGTAAGAAAAGTGTTGGGAGCTGAAAAGGGTGAGTTGATTCGCCAGTTTCTTACAGAAAGTTTAGTATTGAATTTTGTGGCTTTATTAGTTGCCGTATTGCTGTTTGTTTTGCTCATCCGGCCTTTTGATAATTTAATGGGCAAAAGCGGCGAACATTTTTATACCATGAATTTCACATACTGGTCGGGGTTTTTGTTATTGTTTTTGAGCGGAACATTTTTATCGGGTATTTATCCTGCATTTGTTTTATCAGGCTACCGGCCTGTTACTGTTTTAAAAGGCGTATTTAAAAATACTGCCGGTGGATTAACCTTACGAAAAACGCTAATTGTAGCACAGTTTATTACTTCGGTTGTATTGATTGCAGGTACCATTGTGGTGTATAAGCAGGTGCAATTTATGCAGGAGCAAAAGTTAGGAGTCAATATCAATCAAACCCTGGTGATTGAAGGAGCTGGATCATTAAGAGATTCTGTTTATAAATCATCCTTTCAGCCCTTTAAAACCGATGTAGAAGCAATTCCGGGAGTAAAAAAGATAACAGCTTCCACCAGCGTAATGGGCAAAGAAATTTATTGGACCAGTGGCATTAAAAGAATGGATGATGTTAATGCAAAAGCTGTAACGCTGTATCATCTGGGAGTTGATTATGACTTTATACCAACCTTTGAAATTAAAATGTTAGCAGGAAGAAATTTCTCCAAAGATTTTTCTTCAGATACTGCTGCAACAATATTAACGGAAAGTGGAATGAAACTGATGGGATTTGCTACACCTGAAGCGGCACTGAATAAAAAATTAATTCGTGGCCACGATACTCTCAATATTATTGGCATAGCTGCCAGTTATCACCAGCAAGGGTTACAGAAAGCTATTGATCCAATGATACTGTTGCTGACACCTGAAACAAGAAATTTTTATTCTGTGAAAATGGATGGCAATAATCCTCAGCAAATGATTGCACAACTGGAAACCCAATGGAACAAATATTTCCCTGCCGATCCGTTTAAATATTTTTTCCTGGATGATTTGTTTAACCAACAATATCAGTCTGACATTTTATTTGGAAAGTTGTTTGGCATGTTTGCCCTGCTTGGTATTATCATCGCCTGCTTTGGCCTGCTGGGTTTATCAGCGTACAATGTATTGCAGCGTACAAGAGAAATTGGAATAAGAAAAGTATTAGGTGCTTCAGAACAAAGCATCCTTGTTTTGTTATCAAAAGATTTTATGAAACTGGTGACAATTGCATTGGTGATCGCCATTCCGGTGGCCTGGATATTTATGAATAAATGGCTGCAGGATTTTGCGTACCGCACCGACATCACCTGGTGGATTTTTGCAGTGGCGGGTATGCTGGCTTTGCTGATAGCATTTATCACCATCAGCCTGCAGGCTTTTAAAGCAACGGTGGCTAATCCGGTGAAGAGTTTGAGAACGGAGTAGAGCCCGGCCTCCCCAAACCCCTCCAAAGGAGGGGCTTAAGAAGAGCTTAAAATTTTAAAGTGTTTGCTGAAAAAAATAGAGTGGTTGTATTAGTGTTAACTAAAGAACAAAAGCAAAATGTGGAAGATAAAATGTTTGATAATGGTAAGATGCGCCGCTCCTTCCCTTTTGGGGAAGGGGATGAGGCCAACCCGGTGAAGAGTTTGAGGACAGAATAAAGAAAGTAAATCGTGAGTGGTCAATGGTGAATGAAAAAAATAATTTTTATGAGCCAAACAGCAGAATATGAATTGAGCTTCCGTTGCGTCGCACACTTGTGCTGTTAAGACTTTATTGAACATTTTAAACAACATAAAACTATAACATGTTAGAAAATTATTTCAAAACCGCTATTCGGAATTTATGGAAGCATAAAACATTTTCTTTCATAAACATCATCGGCTTAACCATTGGCTTAACAAGTTTCATACTGATTGCATTGTTCATTTTTGATGAACTTACTTT
>JAYVLZ010000007.1:0-2092 GCA_043759175.1 Chitinophagaceae bacterium
CACACGTACCTATCTTTTTATTTTCTTGTTTGTTTTGGGTAATTTATTGCTGCCCCAACTTACACACATGATACCTTCAGGAGGATTGATCTTTTTACCCATTTATTTTTTTACCCTGATAGCAGCTTACAAATTTGGTCTGAAGGTGGGTTTACTAACTGCCCTGCTATCACCATTGCTTAATTCTTTTTTATTTGGTATGCCTCCTGTTGCTGTGTTGCCGATTATCCTGATAAAATCTTTCTTACTGGCATTCATTGCCGGAATTGTAGCAAATAGGTATAAACAAACTTCTATTCTGCATTTATTGGTGGTTGTGCTGGGGTATCAGTTTATTGGCTCGTTTGCAGAATGGGCTTTAACACAAAGTATCAGCAAGGCTCTGCAGGATTTTAGAATAGGCATACCAGGTATGCTGCTCCAGATTTTTGGAGGTTACCTCTTATTAAAAAAGATGGCTGCTTATGAATAATAAATCATGGGAAGAAATAGCCGGAAAAATAATGGACATCAAATTTGAAGAAACATTTGATGTGATTGTAGCCATTGCAAATGGAGGGATAATACCTGCTGTATTGCTACATCAAAAATTAAAAATACCTGTTGAGCTATTAAAGCTAAGTTACAGGGACAGCAGCCACAAGCCGCTTTATGATGCTCCAAAACTGGTAACAGCAATACAATTTGATATGAAAGGAAAGAAAATAATTTTGGTGGAGGACAGGGTAAAAACCGGTGCTACGCTTGAATATGCCAAGCTACTTTTAAACGAAGCAATACTCGTAAAAACTTTTGCTGTAAATGGCAAGGCTGATTATTCACTGTTTGATGAGGCTTGTTTTACCTTCCCGTGGTTAACTGTAAAAGCGGATGTATAAAAATTGCCGATTAAAGCGTTTCATTATTATACACTACTTCTTTCTTCAGTTTATTGGGAGAATGTTTGAACTCAGGTAACATTTTACTTATTAGTTCAAGGATAGCTTCGGTATTATGGGTCTTTGCTGATTCCTGCAATTCATTCAGCAATGTATAAAAGTCGGGGTTTGTATCAGCAGCCCTTTTAGCCCTTAATATTTTAGGATGATCAGTGGCAGCCAGTTCTTCTGAGTCTTTAAATAACTCCTCATACATTTTTTCTCCGGGCCTCAGCTGGGTATATTTTATATCAATATCTTTTCCAGCTTCCAGGCCGGCCAGTTGAATCATCCGGGTGGCAAGATCCAGCACACGTACCGGTTTGCCCATATCAAATATCAGGATATCTCCAGTTTTTCCTATTTTACCGGCTTCCAATACAAGCTTGGCAGCTTCGGGTATCGTCATAAAATACCTGGTTATATCGGGATGGGTTATGGTAATTGGGCCACCTTCCGAAATTTGTTTTTTAAAGGTTGCCACTACAGAACCGGCAGACCCTAATACATTACCAAAACGGGTGGTGATAAAATTGGTATTGGATTCAAACCGGTCGTTTAAAGACTGGATATATATTTCTGAGATGCGTTTGGTGGCACCCATTACATTGGTTGGGTTTACTGCTTTATCAGTAGATACCAGTACAAATGTTTTTACGCTGAACAAAACAGACAGGTCTGCAATTACTTTAGTGCCGAAAATATTGGTAAGCACTGCTTCTCCGGGAAACTCTTCCATTAAAGGCACATGCTTGTATGCTGCCACATGAAAAACAACTGTTGGTTTGTAAGTGCTAAAAGCTTTTTTTATCCGCTGGTAATCCCGTGCTGATGCCACTTCCACATGCAGGCTTTTATTAAATCCCTTTTGCCTCAGTTCATATTCAAGATCAAACAGACCTGATTCGGATTGGTCTAATAAAATTAATTTATTGAGATTGTGTCTTACCAACTGGCGGCAAATTTCACTCCCAATCGAGCCTGCTGCACCCGTCACCAATATGGTGGCATCCTGGTAATTGGCCGTTGATAAATCATTTGGAATAATGATCTCATCCCTCTGCAACAATTCTTCAATATTCATTTCCCTTACTTGGTTCTTTTGGAAAAGCCCTCCAGACCATTGATTGGCATGTGGCACTACATTTATCTTAATTTTAAATGGCGCACAAACA
>JAYVLZ010000008.1:0-14716 GCA_043759175.1 Chitinophagaceae bacterium
TGTATAGTGCTGCCGGTAACAGCATTGCCCGAAAAAGATATTTCCATTTTTTATAAAAAGCTACTTTCTTATCAAAGCTTAAAGCTAATGGCCCTGCAAGCGATGCGGCAAGAATCAAAAAGTATGTGTAATGCTGATTCAAATAAATAGATATTTATACAATAAAATTACGCTGATCAAAGTTTGTTAGATGTGATTATCAGGATTACGATTGAATAACAGTCAACATTGCTGTTTGGTTGATATAGTTGCAAAATAATATTTATACCAAAGCAAAGAGCGCTTATTTTCTTTTACATTTGTTTTTTTCAAACACAAAGCAGCAAAAAATATGGCTTACCGGTTTTTGATTGTTGGGGCTGGCTTTTCTGGCTGTGTGCTGGCAAATCAATTGGCATCAGCATTAGACTGCAGTATCGATATCTGGGATGAACGCAATCATCCCGGAGGTAACTGCCATACTGAAAGAGATGCAGCCACTGGTATTATGGTACATCAATACGGGCCACATATCTTTAATACTGATAAAAAAGATATCTGGGATTTTGTGAATCGTTTTGTTGAATTCAGACCATACGTTCACCGGGTAAAAGCAATGAGCCAGGGTAAAATTTATTCGCTTCCTGTCAACCTTTATACCATCAACCAGTTTTTTAATAAAACTTTTTCTCCTGCTGAAGCAAAAGCATTTTTAGAAACGGTAGCAGATAAAACCATCACCAATCCTCAAAATTTTGAAGAACAGGCATTGCGCTTTATCGGCAAAGATTTGTACAAAGCATTTTTTTATGGATACACAAAAAAACAATGGGGTTGCGAACCTTCGGAATTGCCAGCTTCCATTTTAAAGCGAATTCCGGTAAGATTTAATTTTGACGATAATTATCATAATAACATTTATACAGGTATTCCGGTGGAAGGCTACACTGCAGTGATACAAAAGATGATCAACCATCCATCAGTAACGCTTACACTAAATAAAAAATTTGTGCCGCAGGATGATCACAGCTTATACGATCATATTTTTTATACCGGCCCCATCGATGCTTTTTTTAATTATGAGCATGGAAGGTTAGGTTACCGTACGGTAACTTTTGAAAAAAATTATGCTGATGGAGATTACCAGGGTGCTGCACAGGTAAATTATTGCGATGTAAATATTCCCTGCACCAGGATCACCGAACACAAACATTTTACTCCGTGGGAAACACATGAAAAAACCATTTACTTTACAGAATACAGCAAAGAAACCACAGCTGCTGATACCCCCTATTATCCAAAAAGACTGGCTGCTGACAAACAACTTTTAAAACAATACCGGACTGCTGCAGAACAACAAAACAACGTTTCCTTTTTGGGCAGGTTAGCCACCTACCGTTATATGGATATGCACCATGTAATAGGCGAAGCGCTGGATTTTGCACAGCAGTTTATTGTATCCATTAAAGAAGATCAGCCAAAACCAATTTTTTCAAATATTGAAACCTGGTAACCGCAAATTTTTATTTACTCATTTCAATTTTTATTTAGTAACAGCAGAAGATTTAGTCCCGGAAGAATTCCTGTTACTCCTGCTCAACAAGGCTTTACACACCGTTAGGCAAGTATTAAATTCCTTACTGAATGCAATAAGATGTACCAGATTCCGTTTATATTAATGCGATATTAATATAATATCCTAACCATCCAAACATACCCTATGGAACAAGTAATTGCATTAGTTGTTACTTATAACCGGCAGCATTTATTATCTGAATGCATTACCGCATTACGTAACCAAACCAGAAAGCCAGATGCCATTTTAGTAATTAACAATGGCAGTACAGATAATACAGAACAATGGCTGCAATCTCAACCCGACCTGGTTTTTATTACTCAAAAAAATACCGGTTCAGGTGGTGGTTTTAATACCGGCATCAACTGGGCTTACAAACAAGGGTACTCCTGGATATGGTGCATGGATGATGATGGTTATCCCAAAGAAGATGCACTGGAAAAAATACTGGAGCCTGAAACAGATTTACTTTGTCTGCGTAACTGTGCCGTACTAAACAAAGAGGATAAAAAGACATTTGTATGGAAGACAAAAAACTATGCTACTATTGATGATGTAGATGATAAACTCATCAAAGGCATTGGACATCCTTTTAATGGTACGATGATTCACAGGAATATTGTAGAAAGAGTAGGAGTTCCTAAACCATCCTTATTTTTATGGGGTGATGAAAGCGAATATTATTGCCGCATAACAAAGAAAAATAACATACCCGTTTATACAATTGCAGACAGTATTCATTATCATCCGGCAGCGGTATTTACTTACAAGCAAGACTGGGATTATAAAAGCTGCTGGAAAATGTATTTCTATGTACGCAACCGCTTTCATGTACAGCAGTCAACATTCAGCACTAAAATAATGGCCCTCTTAAATTACTGTTGCTTCCTGGTTGCGATGGTGGGTGTGGTGTTAGTCTATCAAAAAACAGATAAGTTAAAGAAGCTAAGTTTTATTTGGTGGCCGGCCATAGATGCATTTAATAACAATTTAACTGCCACTCCAGCATTTATTTTATCAAGGCTTAGCGTGAATCCAATTTCAGTTTTCTCTAATTCAATCAACAATTATATCAGGTTTGCAAGGCTTTCTGTAATGGCTCCATTTATTATATCAAAACCCAGCAGAGCAGCATAATAATAATCCACAATAAATTTATTTTGAAGCGGCATTGTCTGAAACGGCGTTGTCGCTTTTTTTCTTTTTACTCTTTTCAAGTATCAATATCAGTGCTATTAAATAAAAAGGAATACAGGGAATTTTATAACGTACCAGCGTTCCAAAATTTAGGCTGGTGGTGCCTACAAATACTGCAAACAAAATAGAATACCAAAAGCAGAAGACCACCATTGGGTCTTTAAAAAGACTTATAAAAAATCTAAAAAAACCAGCCTTCAGCAATACATACAAAGTAAACAGCATGAACGCCAAACTTTCTAATGAAGAAAGTAAGGTGGACAGTTTTTTTGATTCCCACAAAAATGGACGGAACAACGTGGCAGTAATGGCTGCAGGCGCTACTTTCACCAGGCTGCCCGGAGTACCATCAAATTCCACACCCAGTGTAAAAGATGATTCTGCACCGTAGGCAATTCCCTCAAATTTCTCCTGTGTTGTTTTTACAGATTCCGTTATTTTATCTAAAGCAAGATCGCCAAGGAAGTTTTGTATGCTTTCTGCCAAAACAAAAAAACCAATACCCATCATAAATACCAATGCAATAAGCAGCATGATCTTAGAAATCATTTTCTTCATCGTTTTCAATTTATAGAACACAATATAAAGCATGAAAAAAGGCAGGTAGGCTGCAAGTATATATGATTTTACCAATGCCAGGATATATGCTGCAACGAGTGCAATAAATATGTTTTTGACAACAGACTTCCTTTTTATGAAAACCCCGTAAAGTGAATAGGTAAGCCAGCCAAGCATTCCGGTACATAAAGGATCTTTTAATATTCCTGCACTCCAGAAAACAAAAGTTGGTAAATAGATGACAGCAATTGCGAATTGTTTATACAGCTCTGGGTATTGCTCATAAAAAAATTTGTACAGCCGCCATACACCACTAAAAGAGATCATAGAAAAAAACAGGTTGATTACGATGTAACTGCCAAATGAAAAAAACGAAAAAACGGCTACCAGCTTAGTCACAAAATAGTTGCTTTCACTTCTAAAATATCCTTTATTAAAACTGTCAGCAAGCAGGTTGGTGTCAAAATTTTCCCCTGGCGAAAAGAGCAACTGAATATTAGATGGATCTTTTAAAATCAATTTGGTAATGTTGATGCCTTCAGTATAATAAAGTGTGGTGGTGTCTCCCCGTGTAACAAATACATGAAACAGTGTAAACGCAATGGTGGCAACAACCTTGATCCAGAAACCCTGCTGATGATACTTTCTCAGGACAGGGTCATCCATTCTTTTTCTTCTTACAGAAAAAACAAGGTGAAAAAGCAAAACATAAATGGGAAATAATATTATATCGGTTAAAGCCATTCTTTATTTTTCAGCAAACAGTGAATTGGTAAAGCAGTACAGGCAAATTTATCCTAAAATATCGTTTGCTATTCAATAATAAGAAGTTATTTTGCCCACTACTAAAAACGAAAGTACATGTGCGGTATAGCAGGATCTGTAAATTTTAAACTCTCCTATCAGCAGGTAAATAATAAAATGCTTCACCGGGGACCGGATGAACAAAATGGTTTTACAGCAGATAATGTGGACCTGTATCATTTGCGTTTATCCATTGTAGATATAGCTGGAGGCAAACAGCCAATGCAGCTTGATAACCGCTATACCATCATTTTTAACGGCGAGATATACAATCACAATGACATAAGATCAACACTTGGTTTAACAGGCAATACCGCTTCTGATACAGAAACATTATTACTGCTCTACAGAAAAATGGGAGCTGATATGCTGAACCTCCTTGATGGCATGTTTGTTTTTGTAATTTATGATCAGCAGGAAAAAAAATTATTTATTGCAAGGGACAGGGCTGGGAAAAAACCATTGTATTATTACCAGGATACAGAGAAAATAGTTTTTGCAAGTGAATTGAATTGCCTGAAGGGTCTGCTGCCGCTGCAAATGGATGAAGCCAATTTTTATCATTATTTAAGACTGGGTTCTTTTTACAAACAACTTACACCCTACAAGAATGTTACCGAACTGAATGCCGGAAGTTTTTTATTAATTGATTGTAATACACTGGAGATACAGGAAAAACAATGGTGGAATATCAATAAATTTTATAAACAAAACAGCAATGATAATTTTGAAACAGCGCTTGCAAATACAGATCAGTTTTTAAATGCAGGAGTAAAAAGAAGACTGGAATCTTCCGACCTGGAAGTAGGAAGTTTTTTAAGCGGTGGTATCGACAGCGGCCTGGTAACAGCAATTGCCAGCAGGTATACCAATAAACTAAAAACTTTTACGGTATCCTTTGCCGGCGAATATGATGAAGCGCCTTTGGCAAAACTGGTGGCAGATAAATACAAAACAAACCATACAGAAATAAAAATTTCTTTTGATCATCTTCAGCAGGATGTAGAAAAGATAATCTCTAATTATGGTGAACCTTTCTTTGACAGTTCAGCCATTCCAAGTTATTATGTGAGCAAAGAAGCAAGGAAACACCTGACCGTAATTTTAAATGGAGATGGCGCTGATGAATTATTTGGCGGCTACCGTCGCTATGTGCCCTTTGCACAATATGATTTTTTTAAAGCAAATGCACTGGTGAAAAATACCGCCGGCTTTGCAAAAAAAATATTACCTATCACTGACAATAAAAAATCAAAATACAATTATTTATACCGGTTAGCAGCCCTTGCTTCCAAAAATAATCTTGAAATTTATTTATCTGCCGGGGTGGATATTTTTGAAGACTATGAAAAATACATTCTCCACCCATCTGAAAATTATTTACACCCGGTACAGGATGATTTTAACCTGCTGGCCGGTGCTGATATGAGCGGATTGAAAAAGATCATGAATATTGATTTTGATACTAACCTGTTCAGTGATCTGCTGGTAAAAATGGATATCGCCACCATGGCCAATTCGCTGGAAGGCCGCAGTCCGTTCCTGTGCAGGGAATTGCTGGAATATATTCCCACTATTAACGACAACTTTAAAATAAAAGGAAGCAACACTAAATATTTGCTGCGTCAACTGTCAAAAAAATACCTGCCGGATCAACTGATCAATCAACCAAAAAGAGGATTTGAAATCCCTTTAAAAAACTGGGTGAATCATGAGTTAAAAGAAATTATTTACGATTATGTGGGCAGCGATACTGCATTAAGCCTGCAGTTTGTAAAAGCAGACTTTATTCAATCGTTGTTAAACAATACAACAAAAATTGCTGCGGAAAAAAGAGCCAAAATATTATGGACACTGTTCAGTATGGAAGTTTGGTATAGAAATATATACAGGCAATAACTATAGTTATCAGCAGCTAATCCACTGCTATTAATAGTTTCAACTTCCTTTAAATACTGAATTGCAGGCAGAAACAATTTTCTTTTTTAATCTTGAATATTTATCCTGATCTTTTAAACAAATTTTTACAAAATTTGTAATTGATACTAAATAAGGGCTAATGAATGCATTTACTATAAAGGATCTGGAAAACCTGTCAGGAATTAAAGCACATACCATACGCATCTGGGAACAACGTTATCAGTTTTTAAAACCTAACCGCACCGATACCAACATCCGCTATTACAGCAATGACGAACTAAAGAAGATACTAAACATTGCGCTGCTAAATAAATACGGCTACAAAATATCCCACATTGACAAAATGAATGAGGTAGAAGTAAAGGAAAAAATTCTTTTACTCAGCCAGGTACAGGCCCAGCAGGAAAAGATCGTTAACGATCTGATCAAATGCATGATTGACCTGGATATAGAAAAATTAGAAGAGATACTGGATAAATACATTATTGCACGAGGTATAGAAAGAAGCATCACACAGATTATTTTTCCCTTTCTTGAAAAAATTGGTATCCTATGGCTTACCAATCATATCAATCCGGCTCAGGAACACCTTGTAACAAATATTATCCGCCAGAAATTGATTGTAGGAATTGAAGGAGCTACCTCTTTATTAAAAGTAAATAAAACAGTTTTACTTTTTTTACCGGAAGGGGAATATCATGAAATGGGTTTGCTTTTTGTTTACTATTTATTAAAAAGCCGGGGTGCATCCGTAATTTATCTGGGTGCCAATGTGCCAATAAATGATGTGGAATATGTAGTTAAATTAAAAAAACCAAATTACTTATTTTCTCATCTTACCACTGCCTGCCACAACTTTCATTTGGAAAGATTTATTGCCACTATTACTAAAAAATTTGCCGGTATACCAATCGTTATTTCCGGGCAGCTCACACATACCTACGAAAAAAAAATCCCTCCACAAATAAATTTTAAAAAGTCCTTCCAGGAAACAATGGAGTTTATTGCGTCACTTTAACCGGGCCATACTTTAGTTTTCACACTAAATATCTGTATTTCAATCTGTTTAACATTTACTAATAAAATATTAAACAAAAAGTTAGGTATTCTCAAATATAGTGTTTAGCTTTATTGTCCAAACATTAAACATATTATTATGTCGTCAGTAGAATTTGATCAGCTGTTATTGAATAATACAGAGTTTTTAAAGCCCTTTGCTGTAACGCTTACACGTGATAATGAGGTGGCAAAAGATTTGCTACAGGAAACTATGTACAGGGCCCTGGCCAATAAAGAGAAATATAATGCAGGCACCAATATCAAGGCATGGTTGTACACCATTATGCGTAATATATTTATCAATAACTATCGCCGCAAAGCAAAACAGAATACCATCTTTGATAATACAACCAATGATTTTTTGCTGGATTATAACCAGACAACTATCAGCAATGCAGCAGAAGGTGCACTAAAGATGAAAGACATACAAACCGCCATTCATAACCTTCCTCATATCTTCCGCAATCCATTCTTACTATATTTTGAAGGATACAAATATTACGAAATTGCAGAGATGCTGAAAGAGCCGTTGGGCACTATTAAAAGCAGGATTCACTTTGCAAGAAAATTATTGAAAGAGCAATTAACAAGATACTAAACACGGTATCTGAAAATTAATTTGCTTACCGTTAATTTCCAATATCAATTAGCTTTATTCAAGTGAAGAAAATAGTGATTATAGGTAGTGGTTTCTCCGGCCTTTCTGCAGCATGCTTTATGGCAAAGGCTGGGTGGGAGGTATCGGTATTGGAAAAACATGATATGCCCGGCGGAAGGGCAAGGGTATTAAAAGAAAATGGATTTGTATTTGACATGGGGCCAAGCTGGTACTGGATGCCGGATGTGTTTGAACGTTTTTTTAATTGCTTCGAAAAAAAAGTATCTGATTATTATGATTTGAAAAGACTCGATCCATCTTACCGGATATACTGGCCTGATGAAGTAATGAATATTCCTGCAGATTACAATCAACTGAAGCAGCTTTTTGAACAAAAAGAACCCGGCAGCAGCAAAGCACTTGATCAATTTATCAGCGAAGCTGCATATAAATATGATGTGGGTATAAATAAACTGGTGCATAAACCTGGCAGGTCTGTTACAGAATTTGCAGACTGGAACCTGGTAAAAGGTTTGTTTAAATTAGATGTGTTTACTTCCATCAAAAAACACGTGGGTAAATATTTAAAAAATTCACAATTACAACAATTGCTGGAGTTCCCTGTATTGTTCTTAGGTGCACTCCCACAGGATACCCCCGCATTATACAGCCTGATGAATTATGCAGACATTAAATTAGGTACGTGGTATCCGAACGGCGGTATGTACCGTATTGTAAACGGTATGTATGAATTGGCAAAAGAACTCGGTGTGAAATTTTTTTTTAATCATAATGTAAAAGAAATAATAATTGAAAAAGATACAGTAAAAAATGTGCTTGCAGAAACAACTGCTGAAAACATTGCCGTAAGTTTTGAAGCAGATGCAGTAATTGGAAGTGCCGATTATCATTTTATTGAAACCAGCCTGCTGAAAAAGCAATACAGAACCTATACCGAAGAATACTGGAACAAAAGAGTGATGGCACCCAGCTGCCTTATTTATTATGTAGGGTTAAAGAAAAAGCTGAAAAATATAACGCATCATTCCTTATTTTTTGATGTGGATTTTGGAGTACATGGAAAAGAAATATATACAGACCCAAAATGGCCGTCAGAACCACTGTTCTATGTTTGTGCCCCCTCTGTTACAGATAGTACCGTAGCGCCGCAAGGCTGTGAAAATCTTTTCTTCCTGGTACCGGTAGCTACAGGGCTGCAGGGAGATACAGAAATATTAAGAGAAAAATATTTTGATACAATTTTAAGCAGGTTTGAACAAAAGATTGGCCAATCTGTAAAACAAGAGATCATTTATAAAAAATCATACTCGGTAAGCAATTTTATTAATGACTATAATTCATTTAAAGGAAATGCTTATGGCTTAGCAAACACGTTAATGCAGACGGCTATTTTAAAACCGTGTATAAAAAGTAAAAAGGTAAAAAATCTTTTTTATACAGGTCAATTGACGGTACCGGGGCCGGGAGTTCCACCCAGTATTATCAGCGGTGAAGTGGTTTCAAAAGAAGTGATAAAATATTTTTTACGGTGATATGATGAAATACGGGTTAGCATAAATTATTAAGAAGCTGTCTAAAAATGATTGTATGGATTTCTTATTTGGCTAAAAGTAGTCGGTGGGGACACCTTAGCCGTCAACTTAAGGATTTTTGACGGATAATATCAGAGCCGTAAGCTCGGCAGATATTGTAACAACGGATTTCAATCCGTTGATTAAAACATCAAGTTAATAGAAAGCCGTAGGCTCGGCTCATATTAAAGTGATAGCTTCAAAATGAACCGTGCCGAAGGCACTCTGATAAAATATCATTTGTAACAACGGGTTCAAACCCGTTGCTACAAAACAAATTCGAGCCTACGGCTCTACAAAAAGCTTAAGTTGACGGCTATGGTGGGGGCACCGACCACGGCGGGTTGCCGCCGTTCGTGACCCACGAACGGCTTACATATATTAAGCATCTTAAAAAAAAGAAATCTAAAAGAAAAATGATATCGCTTTATCATGATCTGAGCAGGCAATGCAGCAAAATCACTACAGAGAAGTACAGTACTTCTTTCAGCAGTGCCATCAAACTGTTGCACCCAGCCCTGCGTACACATGTATTTAATATTTACGGTTTTGTACGCTTTGCTGATGAGATAGTAGATACGTTTCACCAGTTTGATAAAGTCACGTTATTAAAAGAGTTTAAAAAAGAAACCTACGATTCAATAGAAAGAGGTATCAGTCTTAACCCTATTCTTCATAGTTTTCAAATGACGGTGAATGAATTTAAAATATCTAATGATCTGATTGAAGCATTTTTTAAGAGTATGGAAATGGACCTTGAAAATGTATGTTATGATACGGAAGGTTATAAAGAATATATTTATGGCAGTGCAGAAGTGGTGGGCCTGATGTGCCTGTGCGTTTTTTGTGAAGGCAATAATGCCGGCTACGAAAAATTAAAACCAGCTGCAAGATCATTGGGGGCAGCTTTTCAGAAAGTAAATTTTTTAAGAGATGCAAATGCAGATTATAATCAGCTGAGCAGAACCTATTTTCCTAATGTTGATTTTAAAAATTTTACTTCACCTGTTAAAAAGCAGATTGAAGAAGATATTGCTGCAGATTTTGCCGATGCTTACAAAGGTGTTCTGCATTTGCCGGCAAAAGCAAGATTCGGTGTATACGTGGCATACAAATATTATTTATCCCTGTTCAAAAAAATTAAAAAAACAAATGCAGCCAGTATCTTGCAGGAACGTATACGCATACCCAACTACGGTAAGGCATTCATTGTTGCAAAAGCAGGATTGCGGATGCAGTTAAATTTGTTATAAAGAGAACCAGTTATGGATGTTATTTTAGTAGATGAACAGGACAGGCCAACCGGCACGATGGAAAAGATGGAAGTGCATCAAAAAGCAATACTCCACAGGGCATTCAGTGTTTTTATTTTTAATGATAAGGGAGAAATATTGCTCCAAAAACGAGCCCGTAAAAAATATCATAGTGGTGGCCTTTGGACCAATACCTGCTGCAGCCATCCACAGCCGGGAGAAGATACCATGGAGTCTGCAAATAAAAGGCTTAGGAAAGAAATGGGATTTAGCACAGCTTTAAAAAAAGCATTTACATTTATATACAAAGCACCTTTTGATAATGGGCTTACTGAGTATGAATATGATCATGTTTTTATCGGCAATTTTACGGGTTCAATAAATCCTGATCCTGATGAAGTGGAAGATTATTGTTATCAATCACTGGATGAATTAAAACAATCCCTGCAAAATCATCCTCACCACTATACTCAGTGGTTTAAGATAGCCCTGCCAAAACTGGAAGCATATCTTAATGCCACTGCATAAAGAAATTATTACCGCTTTATTTCAGCTAATTTTGTTTTGAATATTTTACTATTACATGCCTCACAAAAAAGCAATCATCATCGGAAGCGGCATTGGCGGACTGGCTGTTTCTATAAGGCTTGCCGTACAGGGTTACAAGGTGGAAGTATTTGAAAAGAACCATTATCCCGGCGGTAAATTAGCTGCTTTTGAAAAGGACGGATATCATTTTGATGCCGGGCCTTCCTTATTTACACAACCCCAGAATATAGAAGAATTATTTGAGCTGGCAGATGAATCAATCAGCGATTATTTTTGTTACCAGCCGGTGGACATTGCCTGTAAATATTTTTATGAAAATGGAAAAATTATAACAGCATACACTGATTCATTGTTGTTTGAGAAAGAACTACAGCAACAACTAAATGAACAACCGGAAGCTTTAACAAATTATCTGAAACTATCTAAAAAATTATACGATAATATTGGCAGCATTTTCTTAAACTATTCTTTGCACAAAAGAAAAACCTGGCTGAACAAACGGATCTTTAAAGCGCTGAGAACCGTAAGGTATTCCTATTTATTTCAATCACTTTATCAATATAATAAAAGCAAATTCACTTCACCAGAAGCAGTACAACTGTTCAATCGCTATGCCACTTACAATGGCAGCAATCCTTACAGGGCACCGGGCATGCTGAGCTTGATTCCGCATTTGGAACAAAATCAGGGAACCTTTTATCCAAATGGCGGTATGATCAATATTACCAATGCACTTTATAAACTTGCCCTGGCAAAAGGAGTTCAATTTTTTTTTGATGCACCAGTAGAAAAAATCATTCATCATGAAGGCACCATCAAAGCTGTGGTGGTAAACAAAGAAACTATTCCGGCAGACCTGGTGGTGAGCAATGCAGATGTTTACTTTACTTATAAAAACTTGCTGAATAATTATAACAAGGCACAAAAAATATTGAAACAGGAAAGAAGCAGCAGCGCTGTAATTTTTTACTGGGGAATAAAAAAAGAATTCAGCCAGTTAGGGCTGCACAATATTTTTTTCAGCAGCGATTATAAAACAGAATTCGACAGCATCTTTAATAAAAAACAACTCAGTTCGGATCCAACTATTTATATCAACATCACTTCCAAAATGGAAAAAAGCCTTGCGCCAGAAGGAAGAGAAAACTGGTTTGTAATGATAAATGCCCCGGCCAATACAGGACAGGACTGGAACGCAATGAAGCAACAATTACGTTCCGTCGTAATTAATAAATTGAATAATATCCTTGGAGAAGATATGGCTGCATTGATTGAAACAGAACATACACTTGACCCGGTAATGATAGAAGAACAAACAGCCTCTTACATGGGATCATTGTATGGCACCAGTTCTAACTCAAAGCTGGCAGCTTTTTTACGGCATCCAAATTTTAGCAGCACCATCAATGGTCTGTATTTTTGTGGAGGCAGTGTGCACCCAGGCGGCGGTATTCCGTTGTGCCTTAAAAGCGCAAAGATTGTTAGTGAACTGATTGCAGCGGATGCAAAAAATATAAAATATTAACCTCCTTAAAAAGTGATAAAAAACTTTTCAAAAGATCAAATTGCAACTGCTATTGCTTTATTGTTTCATACAATTGGCCTGGTGGGTATATTGGTTTTTAAAAGCGATCTCATCATTCGTTCCACACCCATCAACCTCCTGTTGTCTTTTGCATTATTAATCTGGACACAAAAAGAAAAAAAACCCTCCTTCTATTTATTTGTAGCAATTGTTTTTTTTGTGGGCTTTGCCGCAGAAGTAATTGGTGTAAATACAGGTTTGCTATTTGGCAATTACAGCTATGGAAATGCACTGGGTTTTAAATGGCAACAGGTGCCGCTGATGATCGGCATTAACTGGATTATCATTATTTATTGCTGCGGTATTAGTGTAACCACTTTATTAAGAAACATTATCCAGCCGGCTTCCGACAGTTTACCACAGCCATCCAATACATTAAAATCATTATCAGTTATCACAGATGGTGCCACACTGGCTGTAATGTTTGACTGGTTGATGGAACCCGTTGCCGTCAAATTAGGATTCTGGAAATGGAATGGCGAAATTCCAGTGTACAATTACATTTGCTGGTTTGTTATCAGCCTGGTTTTACTGGCATTGTTTCATTTATGTAAGTTCAATAAGCAAAACAAATTCGCAGTAAATTTGTTACTGATACAGTTTCTTTTCTTTCTTATTTTAAGAACGTTTCTTTCAAACTAAAAATGAACTGGATATTGTTTATACTCATCGTTTTTTCCACCTTCATTATCATGGAAGGTATCACGTGGCTCACCCATCGCTATGTGATGCATGGATTTTTGTGGTACCTGCACCAGGATCATCACCAAAAAGGTCCGGGATTTTTTGAAAAGAACGATGCTTTCTTTTTAATATTCGCCATACCGGGCTGGCTCTTTATTATGCTGGGTTTGCAATATAAAAATTACTGGATCACCGCAATTGGTTCCGGCATCACCTTGTATGGACTGGCTTATTTTATTGTGCATGAAGTAATCATTCACCAGCGATTTAAATGGTTTACCCGTAGCAACAACACTTACATCCGCACTATCCGCTGGGCACACAAAATGCACCACAAACATTTAGATAAACACGAAGGCGAAAGCTTCGGCATGCTGATGGTAGCAAAAAAATATTGGGATAAAGTAAGGGAAGATAAAAAGCGAAATGCAAAGGATAAGAATTATTGAACCAGCTGAATGGCTACTATTGAACATCGTGTAGTTTATACTGAGGTACGAAGCATCACTCACTTTTACTGAATACCGTTATTCAGCTTTTATTAAAGCGTAGATTTTAGCGAAGTATCCTTAGTATAAAATCTATCCCAATATTGCATAGTACAATATTTTTTACACGGTTATTTATTGATGATCTAAACAAAACTGAATAAGTAGTTGCAATTTATTTTGACAATCTATAACTGCGTACAAAGCCATAATTTTGGACAAAGCCCAACCTGATTTAGGATATAAAGAACTTATTTACTGACGAGATACTTGTAACAAAAATTCAAAAAAGATTACCAGAGCTATTTCAAATAGCTGAACTTGAAAGTTCAAGAGCAGGAAAAATTGGAATGGAGGTAGGTACTATTAGAGAGAGGATTATCGCTGCCTTGTTGATTCACAAATTTGGAGATGAGAATGTAAATTCACACATCCCAATTACAGAAACTGAAGTTGACGTTTTTCTTTTCGGAAAACCTATATCAATCAAAACCATAACAGGCAAAAATTTCGCAGGTATTAAATTAATCTGGACAGTTGATGCTCAAAAAGCAATCTTGTATAGTAAAAATTATAAACCTACCTGTGATTTGATTGTTGTTCAAATCAATTGGGATAACGGCGGTGGCTTTTTTTATATTCCGCTGGAAGTTCAACTTCAAGTATTAAATGTCGTAGGTAAAGCGGCTTACATTAAACTTCCTAAAGCTGGCACAAACCCTCGTGGAGTTGAAATGCAAGGTGAAGCCATAAGACAATTAATTACCCATTCGCAAACTTTAAAAATTCCAATCAATTGGAGAAAAGAAAGCAGTAATTTTAATACTTATAAACGTTGGGTTGAACTTTGGGAAATTGATTAACTATGAAAAAA
>JAYVLZ010000009.1:0-6695 GCA_043759175.1 Chitinophagaceae bacterium
CTGCTGGGTTTAAAACTTTCATTATCAGATATATCCAGTAATGGCAGCTTGGCATCTGTACGGTTAGGCGTCCATGATTCATATAACATACGCTGGGAGCGGTTACCATTAAACCCAAAGAAATCTGTAAAATAACGGGAATAATTAAATATTTGGTTACCCTGCGAACCTGTTAAAAACATAGAGAGATCAAATCCTTTATAGGCAGCCGTAAGATTCAGACCAAAAATTAACTTAGGGTTTGGATTACCAATTACCCCTTTGTCATTATCATCAATTTTTTTATCGCCATTGATGTCTTTCCATCTAAAACGGCCAATCTTTGCCCCTGACTGGTTAGATGCGGCAGCTTCAGCAGCAGTTTGAAAAATTCCATCCTGAGTATAACCGTAAAAAGTACTTACAGGATGGCCAATTTCGTGGCGTACCAGTGGGCCAATCCGTGATTCTGCACCTGCGAAAAATGAAGTAAGTCCTAACGCTGGTGCAAGGTCTTCAATTTTGTTTTTATTATGGGTAAAATTTACTCCAATACCATAATCAAAATCTTTGTTTATTTTGTCTTTCCATGTAGCGCTAAATTCAATCCCTTTATTTGAAATCTTTCCAATGTTTTCAACCGGTGAACTTACATCGTAAGGAAAAGTGCCTGGAAAAGTTCGGGCAAAAAGAAAATCTTTGTTGGTTCTGTTATACACATCGAAAGAAACATCCAGGTGGTTATTGATTAAAAGGGCATCAACACCAATATTACTCTGGATTTGGGTTTCCCATTTCAACCCCGGGTTTCCTACAGAAGTAGCAGTATACCCTGTAACTGTTGAAGTATTGGTACCATTGATATCATAAAAAGTAGTACCGGCGCCACCACCAAAAGAAGAATAGCGCCTGGCACCGTCTACTACATCATTTCCTGTAGTTCCGTACGCAACCCTTAATTTAAGATTATTTACAAATTTAACCTGTTGCATAAAAGGCTCCTCAGATATATTCCATGCCAAACCTACGCCCCCAAAAGTTCCTCCTTTTAAAATGGGGAAATTAGAACTCTCATCATGACGAACCGTAGCATTTACCAGGTATTTCCCTTTGTAACCATATTCTAATCTTCCCATATAGCTTTCTTTAGCCGGACCTGTACCACCATAGCTGCTTACGCCACGTGTAGCAGGATCGGCAAGGCCGGAATTAAGGTACCATAAATCGTTTGTTTGAAGAAAATAGTTACTCAAACCTCCGCTAATACCTCTGAAAAGATTTAACTGGGCTTCGTGTAAACCTGTTACTTTAAAAGTATGGTTACCAATTTGGTTATCGTAATTTAATTGCTCAGTCAGCGTCCAGCCATTATAACGCTCTGTTCTTTCATTAAAACCATTAGCTGCCCGTGGTTCATCTGCCTCGGGGTCAACAAAAGTAAAACCCTTAAAAAAGTTAACGCCATAATTAATACCAAAATTAACCCTGGCAGAAAAATGATTCAGGAACTTAAGTTCTGTAAAAACATTACCAACCGCTCTAAAAAATTCTCCCCTGTTATCTTTATTTCTGCTTAACTCCGCTAAACCATTTCTACCATTACCAAAATTTTTGGCACCAGCAAAATTACCCCCCTCATCATAAACAGGTATAATTGGCTGCATTTTTAAAATACCCGAAACCAATTGATTTTGTTCAGATTGGTTACCACCTGGCTGGCCTACGCTATTTGAAAAGCCGATTGAAATATTTTCACCAATAGTGAATCCTTTCACTTTAAATTCAGTATTACCCCTTACCGTATAACGTTTAAAATCAGTAAAGCGCATGGTACCCTGCTGATTAAAATAGTTCATACTAAAAAAGTATTTTCCTTTATCGCTACCTCCAGAAGCACTTACATTATGTTCTGTAATTGGTGCTGTACGCATTACTGCATCCCACCAGTTGGTACCCTGTTGATTTGCTTTGGTAATAAGATTATTGGGGAAGTTGTAGGGAGCAGTGGGTGTGCCACCGCCAAAAGGGGTAAGGTAAGTTGGCAATACTGGTTTAGGACCATTACCATAAGTTTTTCTAACTTTATCATTAGGGTCTGCAAGCGGCCACAGGCCAGCATTATTGTAGGACTGATATACCAAATCTGCATATTCCTGCGAGGTCTGGATCATAAATTTATCATATCCTTTTACAGCAGTTTGAGTTCCATAGTAACCGTTGTATTCAATCCTGGGCTGCCCGCTTTTTCCTTTTTTAGTTGTAATGATGATTACACCATTATTAGCACCAATACCATAAGAAGAAGTAGTAGCTGCATCCTTTAAAATCTGAATCGATTCAATATCGTTGGAGTTGATATCATTGAAGTAAGCTCCTTTGGTCTGAACGCCGTCAATAATAACCAACGGATCACCACCACCAGATGTAAAAGTAGAGATACCCCTTATCCTTACAGAAGCACCATCACCAGCTGCACCTGAAGTGCTAACCTGCACACCTGATGCCCGGCCTTCTAATTGCTGTGCAAAAGATGGAGAAGCAACTTTTGTGAGGTCACCTGTTTTAATAATAGAAACAGCACCAGTAAGATCCCTTTTCTTTTGAGATGTATAACCGGTAACAAAAACTTCATCAAGACCGGTGTTACTTACAGTTAAATCAACATTAACACTTGTCTCACTATCCTGCACTTTTACTTCCTTTGTAACAAATCCGACGGAAGAAATAATGATTGAAGAACGTCCTTTGGGCAATACAATTGAAAAGGTTCCATCATTACCAGACAGTGTTACGGTGTTAGTACCTCTTACCGAAATTGTAGCACCAACCACGGGGCCAATATTGTCTTTTACAACACCTATAACAGTTTTTTGTGCATAAATAAAAGAAGAAACAAAAAGTATGGCTAGTATAATACATAGCCGTAACGCATAAGATTTGAGCATAAGCAGTCGTTTTTTTGGTAAAAAAATAAATAATTCAGTTAATTCCGTATGGTCATATAATCAAATTGCCCCATATCATTAAAGTCAATTTGACTACATAAAAGTATAACATGTATTTACAGTTAACAACTGTTATTTCTAAAAAAAAATATTCTATCTTATCAATTATTTAGCCTCTTTAACCAAACTAAAATGATAAGATAGAGGTTCTTGTTTTTTTAAAATAGAATTAAAAAAAAATTAAACCCTATTAATCAATTTTCCGTATGTTTTAATTCTACTTTTTTAATTAGTGTCTGCAAGAAAACTACCCTTTTTATGTAGTAAATATTTTTATACCAGCTGTATTGATTTTTTAAATAAATACGGCTTTAGTGATTCGTATTTATTTTATACTTCACAACGGGTAAATCAGTGAATTTTTATCGTCAAAAAATTGAAATCTCAAGCTAAGCAGTGTTGATAGTTCTGTTTTAAAATTTTGATTGATTTCTGCGAAGAAGTTTTGAACTGCCTGATGGAATAGCGGAGGTTTTTTTAATATCATAAAAACCTGTTGCAATTAAAAACCCTGCCAACAGATTTTTCACTTAAAGCAAGGTTGTGTAAAATTTTTCATTTGGGTTGGCAGCAAAAGAAGATTGGGTATAAATATCAACAAATAAAAAAATTATCTCTATTAGTTGTTGATTAATTTACTCAGCATACTTATAATTTGTAAGCAAATTGTACAGTTTAGAACGCTAATCCAAAGAATCTCAATGATTTTAATTATGCCGGTAATAATTTTTTATTGGCATATCATTTGAAATTATTAATAAAGAATTAACAAAGCACTTCACTATTAATCACCTTTAAATTATTTCATCATGGGAAATTTATTGTATATCATCGCAGTTGTTTTAATAATAATCTGGGCAATTGGCTTTCTTGGCTATCATGCAGGCGGTATCATTCATGCGGCATTAGTTATTGGTATCATTTTATTTTTATTCCAGATAATTTCAGGAAGAAAATCTTTGTAAGAGATTTGTTCTAACAGATATTCATTCATTTTATAAATGAGTTGTCATTGTGTTTTTTGTCCGGTAATCAGGACAAAAGACACAATGGCAATTGGCATTAACCATTATAGTTATTATTATTTAATCATCTTGCAGGCAACGTTTTATAATATCCTATTTTTCTGTCTTGTTCCAAAGTATTAGATATGAGGGAGGAATTATAAAGTATAAAGATTATTTGGTGACCACATCAGAAAGAGACATAGGCAAGGGAGATCCGGATTAAAATCCGCAGTTAAAATATTCATTGAGCCTGCAAAATTAAAAGCATAAAAAAAAGTGGATGCCGCAGTTGGTTTTATTCAACAAGCCACCCACTTTTTAAATTTTTCAAGTTTGCTAAAGCCATACAGATCATACTACACAGATGACCTTCCGCCAATCACTTTCATTATAATGGCAATAACAGCAATCACCAACAGTACATGTATCAATCCTCCGGCACTATATGCAAACACACCAATGGCCCATCCAATGATCAATATTACTGCAACAACATAAAGTAAATTACCCATAAAAATAATTTTAATTATTAAAGATATTTTTATTTATCCCATTATTGTACCATATTATTTCCGTTTAGAAAATCAAATTTTTAAAGATTAGTTGCTCACTTTGTGTAATGTGCAGGGGATTATTTTACACATTGGAGTTTACAGCAGTGATTATTTCTTCCATTTCGCCAATATCGTTACAGTATTCTTAACCTCCCTTTATTAAAAACATAATCTGGCCGTGACAATTGAAAAGTGTGGGGAATTAAAACCAGCGTGATCCTGTTGAAAATCTTTGACGAAGGCAGATTCTGCTGATGCTGAAATGAAAGATGGTTAAGAAAGAAGGTGGAACAATCGGGGGGATTGCCACCTAAGAAACGCCGGACATCACAGGGTAAAAAACGTAAGCGACCGCAATACGCCTTCAGCCGAAGCAACATACTTATAACAGCAGTGTTGTGAACTGTATGGTAATACTACGATAACAAAAGGAAAAAACTTATTCTCTTTTCTGTAATGCCTCATTGATTAACCCTTCGCTCTCCATCAGCCAGGGGGGCAGCATTTTGCCATTTATCTTCCAGGTATCATTCTCTTTTTCCATCCGGAAAGTGTAACGGTTACCATGCTCATCATTGGTATCTGTATCGTAGTTGGAATCCTGGCGTTTACGGAAATTAAACTCTCTTTGTCTTCCTTTGAGTTTTATTAAAAGCGTAAACGCAATATTGGTAGCGGTGATCATATAGTTAGGCTTAATTTATTCTTAACAAAGCTAAGCAAAAATGCTATGGCGCAGCTTATTTTATAAGAAGAAATGTATTATTTCACATTGCAGTGGCAAAGGTATTCTATTCAGTGAAGGCGGGGTCATCTCCTTCCCTGGCTCAAGGCAAGATAAATGAGATTCATACATCAATAATAGCCTGGATGCTATGGCCCGGATTATTAAGCCGTCAAAAGCATTATTTATAACAGCCTCACCAATTTTTGCAACAGTTTATTTTTTTCTTTCAGCCTGCAACAGCCGTTGATACCATTTTTTACTCCCCTTTATGGCATTCTTCCTTCTGGCACAATTATGTATATACTTTTAAAAACAGCAAATATGAGCCAGGCATTTGTGAAAGAAGAAGATGATCAATGGTTACATGAAATACCCGGCACCATTACAGCGCTGATCAATTATTTAACAAAAGAAAATAATGGCATCAGGGTTTATGAAAAAAGGACATTTATTAAAAATAATACCGAAGTACACGAAATGAGCAATGGCCTTCAGTATTCAAAAGATGCAAATGGAAAATGGCAGATAACCGTGTAACAGTATCATTCTATCATTGATAAAAGAAATAAAATGACGTCCCTCAAAATGAATATACCCCACCAGCTATCCCAGGAGGAAGCCCTGCTACGTATAAAGCACCTGCTCGGCAAGCTGAAACAGGAACAAAAAGATAAGATATCAAACGTAACAGAAGACTGGAAGGATGAAACAGGTAATTTTGGTTTTACCACCTATGGCTATGATCTGTCTGGCATTATTAAAGTGCAGCCTGACAGCATAGATATTGATGCAAATGTTCCTTTTGCGATTTCCATCTTTAAAGGAAAGATCAAAGAAATAATAGATAAAAAAACAAGAGAATTGCTATCCTGAGCATACGGATTAAATGAATCTCTTTCTATGTTAGCATTATTTTTTGAGCCCTGCAATTAAATTGATGGTAAGTGCTACCACAAAAGTATTTAATGCAAAGGACAGTAAACCATGTGCCAGTGCGGTTCTCCTGGTTATACGGGAATTGATCTGCACATCCGATACCTGGAAGGTCATACCGATCACAAAAGCAAAATAGGCAAAGTCAGGATAATCCGGCTTATTATCCTTTGGAAATTTCAGTGCATTGCTGCCGGCTGTATCATCCTTTTCTTTAAAATAATACAGGTGAGCATAATGAAAAGTAAAAATGGTATGTACCATTATCCATGACACTGCCATGCCGGATATAGAAACGATAATGGTGATAATTTCATGACCGCCGGAATCATTTTTTGAGATCATCAGTAACAACACCGTAAACATACTGGCAAAAGAACTGAGCAAAATACTAATTGTCGTATAGCACCACATAGGTAACACTTTTTCTATACCCTTAGAGACTTCCCCTAAAGTGGGGTCGCCCTTAAGGGCCGTTAAGGCTCCAAAC
>JAYVLZ010000010.1:0-7996 GCA_043759175.1 Chitinophagaceae bacterium
GTTTGGAGCCTTAACGGCCCTTAAGGGCGACCCCACTTTAGGGGAAGTCTCTAAGGGTATAGAAAAAGTGTTACCTATGTGGTGCTATACGACAAATAATCTTTAATAAATGTCATCTAAACTTCTACCACTTTCATTAATTCGTTTCTAAATCTTGTATATCTAACATACCAATTGGTTTACCATTATCGGTAACCATAATGGTATCTACATTTGTTTTTTTGAAGATACCTGCTGCATCATTTAGCAACATACTTCCTTCAATACTTATTGGCGTTTTATAATCCAGTGATCCCAATTTTTTATCAAGGATAGCTGAACCATCACTCTGCAAATGCCTTCTCAAATCGCCATCAGTAAATACACCTTTTACCTGCTGATCAGCTCCTGCAACAATGATGGCACCAAAACCATACTCCGTCATTTTCACAATCGCATCTTTTACATTGGTATCAGCAGATACAACAGGATTTACACCATTGATCGCTTCACTTACTTTCACCGTCATCAGTTTGGTATCTCTCAGGAACTGTTCTGTACCCAATGTGGTAAAATGATTCTCCGTTAATGATTTCAATACTTTTAGTGGAACTGTAATTGTATGTGCACCTACGTTTAGTGCATTGCGGATATGTTCATTGTTACGAACAGAGCTGAACATTATTTTGGTATCATAACCGTAGTGATCCACTGCATTTACACATTGCTCCACCAATCCCAAAGCATCCTGCCCCTGGTCCTGCAGGCGGCCTACTAACGGGCACACATAGGTGGCGCCGGCATGCATGGCCATATAAGCCTGTTGCAAGGTATATACCAAATGTACATTTACCAATAATCCATCTTTACGCAGCAAAGCACAAGCCCTTACCCCTTCTAAAGAAACGGGTATTTTAAAAACCGTTGTCTTGGGATCAAGTCCCAGATTCAACTGGCGGTGGGCTTCTTTTACCACATCTTCTGCAGAATTTCCCAGCGCCTCAATTTGCAGCACGGGTACCATTTTACTCAGCTTTACAATCATGCCGTCAATATCGGTTATTCCTTCCCGTTGCATAAAAGTAGGAGTAGTAGTAAGGCCATTTAAAAAGCCCAGTTTAAAACCTTCTTCAATCTCTTTCAGATTGGCTGAATCTAAATAAAGTTCCATTTGTTGTTGGTTAAAATATTTTATTGATCAATTCTTCTTTTGACATTTAAAAATGTTCGGCAATGTTACTAAGTATTTTGTTTAGTGATATACTTAAGGGAAAGCGATAATTAACAAGCATCTAAAGTAGTATAAACAAGAATGTCTTCACTTTGACAATGAATTTGTTCATTAGAATTGTAAACATCAACCCTCCAAATAAAAGAAAGTTCATCTTGTGACAATTGCTTGAACAAATTAGTGACAATATGTTTTATTTCTTCATTGCAAGAAGCAATTTGGTGTTCTGCTTTCACATTTACAACAAACTTATCGCTTTGATACAATCCACCAAAGTCAACATCTGAAAGCCAAACCTCAGAGTACTTCCTGTTTGCTTTATTTTCAGCACAGAAAATATCTTTTAGCTTTTTTTTAAAATCATCTATAGATATTGTTGTAACCATGTTATCATGTTTTTTATTGACTGTATAAAAGACTCAACATCTGCTTTATTAGCTCCTGTTGAATATCTAAGGCTTTCATCCCATTTACTAATTACCGACCAATCAGCTCCAAATACTAAATCGGTTATTATTTTATTTGAAAACTCAGTATAAAGTCCAGACAAAATTAATAATTGCTCATAATCGTGAACTTTAAATGGCTTATAAAGATTGTCTTTATCGGTTCTCTTAGTTTTACTTACAGGTAATTTTCTACTTTTTGAATTATCAAAATCAAAAAAATCTGGAATTACTAAAGTCTTACAAATTTTTGCTTTAAGAAGAAGTTCAAAAGCATATCCTCCAAAATAATAAGCATCATCATAAAAACCATTAGCCAATAAGAAATCTGCAACAACCAATTTTTTATCTGACAAATCAATAATTTCAGCTTCTGTTCTCAACCTTTACTTATTTATGCAAAAATAATAAAATTAAACCTTTTCCCTGTATTTCAATTCTATTGCATGCAGTTCAATCAATGGCTTTAAGAACTCTTCCAGATCATACATAGATAACTGACTGGCTGCATCGCACAATGCATGTGTTGGATCAGGATGCACTTCTATAAAAATGCCATCCACGCCTGCTGCAACTCCTGCCCTGCTTAGTACTGGTAAAAATTCCCTGTTACCACCTTTTGCATCAGAACTGGGAATACCATATTTGCGAACAGCATGCGTAATGTCGAACACAACAGGGTACCCTAATTTGCCCATGTGGTAAAAACTTCTTGGATCAACCACCAGGTCGTTATACCCCATGGTAAAGCCACGTTCTGTTAAGATAATTTGGTCATTCCCCGAATCAACACATTTACCTACCGGATGCTTCATATTATCTGGTGCCAAAAATTGACCATGCTTAATATTAATCACACGGCCTGTTTTTGCAGCCGCCACCAACAAGCCTGATTGCATACAGAGATAAGCAGGTATTTGCAATACATCACACACTTCAGCCACTGGTGCTGCCTGGTCAGGATAATGTATATCTGTTAACAATGTAAAGCCAAACTGTTCTTTTACCCTGGATAGAATACGCATGCCTTCTGCAAGGCCGGGGCCCTGGTAATAACTGAGGCTGCTGCGGTTGTCTTTTAAAAAAGATGATTTATAAATAACAGGGATATTCAATTTCTCACTTACTTCTTTCAGCTTTTCTGCAGTCTTCATCATAATAGATTCTGCTTCTATTACGCATGGACCAGAGATCAAAAAAAGCTGATCAGCGCCACATTCAATATTGCCTACTTTTATTTTTTTTGTACTCATGATTTGTATTTGCTTACCACAATAATTTAATTGGGTAAAGTGTAAAATTTTTATCTTTTGAGATAACCGTTAAATCTTCAATAATTGATTGTGCTATAATCATACGGTCGAAAGGGTCACGGTGATGAAGAGGCAATTTTATTATTTGTTCTGTATGCTGAAAATTAATACCCAAAATAGTTATGTGCCTGGCATTGATTTTCTTTTCGATTTCTGAAAAGGGATAATCAATTTTTAGCTTTTCAATATTCAATTTGACAGCCATTTCCCAAAGAGATGCAATACTTATGAATTTTTTTTCATCAACACTATCAATAATCTCTTTTGCAGTTTTTGATAACAATTCGTCTCCCTTAAAATACCAAAGCAAGGTGTGTGTATCAATCAGGTAGTCCATTACATATAGTCTTTAAAATCTTCTAATGGTTCATCAAAATCAGGTGCCATCCAAATCTTTCCTTTCATACTACCAAAACCACTTTCAGGATTTTCTTCCACCTTGCTTATTGCATCTTTTATAACTTGCTCTTTTTCTGCTTTTGTTTGAGCTGCCAAAAAAGCTATGAATGCAGACGCAGTCTGTTGCTTCTCCTCCGGAAGAGCTTCTAACTGGCGAATTATTTCTTTGGTTGACATAAAACTAAATTTTCAATAAAGTTACAAAAATTATCTGCCTACAACCTTCTGTACAAATCCTTAATTGTATCCAGTGTTATTTTTTGTTTCCAGTCTTCTCCAATGGCATGATGCCACATGTGTGGTAAATTATATGCCACATGAGCCATTGCTGTAATGGTTTCATCACTCCAGTTTTTACTCAAGCCTTGTGGTAAACTAACATGGTGCCGTTCCAACATTTGCTTTAATTCTTTTACACCTTCGGGATAATAATCTTCCAGGTGCTGAAAGGCAAGACAGTTGGCGTAGCAATGTTTTTCATGCAAAATTTTTGAGAGGCCATAACTGAGTGCATGACAAACTCCCACTTCTGAATAGGTGAGACTTAAACCTCCCATCATACTTGCGACCATTAATTTGTCATCGTTCTCCGGCGTTTGCCCGGCGTTATCTCCTAAATATATTTCCCTGCAAAGCTTTAATGATTGCTCTGCATATGCATGACTGTAAGCATTGTTCAAAATACCGTTCTCACTTTCTATGCAATGGATGTAAGTATCCATTCCTGTGTACAGCCATTTATCTGTTGGCACCGATGCAATTAATTCAGGATCGAGGATTACCTGGTTAAACACTGTCCAGTCGCATTTTAAACCTAACTTTTTTTCCGGGCCGGTTAATACTGCTGTCATGGATACTTCTGCACCGGTACCTGAAATAGTTGGTACACCGAGATGATAAATACCAGGGTTTTTGATGAGGTTTACTCCCTGGTATAATGTGGATGAACCTTCATTGGTAAACATCAGCGAAACTGCTTTTGCAATATCCATGATGCTGCCGCCACCAATGGCAATTACTCCGGCGGGAATACCTTTACTGTTTAATACTTCATCTCTCAATTCATCTATTTGATCTGTAGTGGGTTCATGCGGATCTACATCAATCAACTTTACAATATCATTTGCTTCTGCAGGGATTCTTTTTAATAAATCTTTATCTGCAAAATAATTATCTACTACAAAGAGGAAGAAGCCTGCATTATCATTTCGCTTTTCAGCTAAAATGCCAGCCATGTTATCAAAGCTGCCTCTTCCGAAAACTACTTTATCAATATTTTTAAAATTCTTGTGTATCATAATTCTTTGAGTCTATTGCTATGATTCAACCCCTTTGGGGTTGTGGTTTTTGTTTTTATGTACCCCGGATTTCATCCGGGGTTATTCATATTGCAGCCCTTCGGGCTTTTGCACTATTTGAAGTGCTGATTTCTTTTATAAAAAACTAATCAGATAATTTGGGAAAAGCTCAATAAAGATTTTTAGTACAAGTGAGTGACACAACGATGTTTAAATAGATGTACCACACCCTGGTTCAAAAAAAATTATCAATTATCAATTATGCAATTATCAATTTGATTAAACTTTCTCCGCTACCAACACTTTCTCTACACAGGCCGTAATTTTTTTTGCCAACGCCTGTACTTCTTCTTCTGTCCATGTGCAACGGATACCGAATGAGATCAAACGGCCAATTACTTCTTGTGATTTTGATAAATCGAGATTGTTGTAATCCTGTGGAGCTCCTAATATTTCAATTGGCAATTTAGATGCAGTCTTCAATCCCCTGATATGTTCCCACTGGTTGATGAAATGATACATGTTGGTGTACCAGTAATTGAACCCGGAAACACCTGCTTTATTAAATTCATCCACCACCGCTTTTGTTGTGGCAGTGTCTGGCAAAAACATATTTAGAAATGTGGCTGAATCTCCATTGGGATCTGCAATGGTTGCAAACGAAATGCCTTCTGTTTTTGACAACAAGGTGGTAAGTAATTTTTTGTTGATGTTATTTCTTCTCATTACTTCTGGCACCCGGCTTGTTTGCACTTTGCCAACTGCTGCATGCAATTCGCTGATGCGGTAATTGAAACCTATGATGGGATGTTGTTCCATGCCACGGTTGTTGCCAACATGATCATGCCCATGATCGGAGTAAGAATCTGCCAGTTTATAAGTAGCCTCATCGTTGGTTACCATTACGCCACCTTCACCTGCGGTGGCTATTTTAAAAAAGTCGAAAGAATAACAACCGGTTTTACCAAACAAGCCCACCGAAGTTCCTTTGTAAGATGCACCAAAAGCCTGGCCGGCATCTTCCACCAATATTAAATTGTGCTCTTTCACTATTGGCATGATTTGATCCATATTGGCCATGCCGCCACACATGTGAACCAGGCAAATGCCTTTTGTTTTTGGCGTTAATACCTTTTTAATTCCTTCTGCACTCAGGCACAGGGTTTCATCTACTTCTGCAAATACAGGCAACGCCCCTACAAATAATACTGCCTCTACAGACGCAGCATAAGTAAATGGTGGCACTATCACTTCGTCACCTGCACCAATACCTGCACTTGCAAGGGCCGCAGCCACCGCAGTAGAACCGCTGGAAACTGCATGAGCATATTTTGCCCCGGTTACTTTTTTCACTGCTGCTTCAAACTCTTTTGCTTTCCAGATATCCTTGCGTACCTGCTCATGGTTGTACCTGAAAAAAATACCTGTTTCCATTACGTCATTTACTTCTTTTCTTTCTTCTGCACCAAATAGTTCTGTTCCTGGCATATTAAAAAATTTTAGGCTGCAAAAATACAGTTTAATGTAAACATTTATTTAAAAAAACACCCTCTTATTTGTTAAACAAGAGGGCTGCAGAAATTTTAGATTATTAGAATAATTATTGTAATACGCTAAGATTAATGCCTGTATTGACAGTAATATTTCCATTAGGTGGTTCTACTCTTATTGAATGACAACTGGCATTGGCTGTAACAGTCACTTTATGCCTGATCCTTACATCTGCATTAACCGGGGGCGTTACTCCTCCCTGCCAGGTGGCTCCAACATTCCAATTTCCATTAGCCACCGTAATGTAAGTGCTGGCACTTGGCGGGCTTACTAAGTATCCATTGACATCTAATTTGGCGGCATATATATCTGTGGATGAGTTGGTGTAATTCCTGTTATCAAGCCAGGTTATTATTGTATTGCCTGCATCACTTTTTACTATTCTCGTTAAAACAGGAAAAGCATTAGGGTTGGTACAAACTTCCTTATTGGTAACACCCCATTGGATTACGCCACTGCCATTTATTTTTTGTGCCTGCAGGTGATTTGCATTATCTGTCCAGGTAAAAATATAATTACCATTACCATCATTTATTAAATCATTACCAAAACCTCCGTTGCCGCCTATATCAATCAATTTAATACCGTTCACAACCCAGTTTGCGGAACCATTACCCAATATTCGCTGGGCATAAGTTGAATACATCCCATTTACTATTCTGTCTTCACTCCAAAAGGATACCATACCCCCGGCTCCATCGGTTTGTGTCTTTATTAAAAATTTATCCCTGCCAGAAATACAAACCGGCAATCCGGCAGCCGCCCATTGTTTCACCCCGGATGCATTCAAATGCTGAACATAAAAATTACTATTCCCGGTATTATCTCCAGTATAGTCATCAAATAGAATAATTACACCCCCGGCTCCATCTGAAATGGTAGCATTTGTCTGCAAATATTCTCCCCCAATAAATTGGTTATAAGATTGTGTGTTTACTGCCATCCCATCATCTGTCCATAACAAAGCCCCGGCACTGCTGATTCTCTGGGCATAAATATCCAGGTTATCAAAATCATCATCTGGTAATTGGTTACTGTTACGGGTATCTGCAAATGAAATAATAGCGCCACCACTGCCGTCATTTACTACAGCAGGCGTACCTCTTAAACCAGCAGCAGTGCAAACTTCCAGGCCACCATCTCCCCATTGCGCCGTACCTGCACTATTATACTTTTGAGCAAAAAGTTGAGAATAAGTAGTTAACAGGTTGTCAGTATCATAAATACTTTCGCTCCACACTACTATTACGCCGCTGCCTCCGTCAGAACATAATCTTACGTCAAAAGATTCCCTGTCATTTAGATTATTTATCATGATGCCATTGGCCGGCCAAAGCGGATCACCATTGCTGTTAAGGTGCTGAATGTACAGATCGTTTGTATCAATACTATTCCTGTAATCAGACCAGGCTATAAAAACACCTCCATTGCCATCTGGTATTACATTTTCAATATATTTTTCAGCAGCATGTAAACATACCGGTTTGGGGTTAGTGGTTAATCCCCATTGCAATTGTCCATCGCTATTGATTCGCTGAGCATAAATATTGCTTGCATTACTATTGTAGCCAGATTCAAAAATGACAATTGCGCCATTGGCACCATCTGATACGGAAACCTGGTAATTTTCAGTGCTAATGGTATTGTTTATTATTTTACCCCCGGCGGAAGGGTCGCTATTCCATTGAGCAAATAGTAAATCAGTGGTAATAAAAAGTACCAGAAAAAGGAAAAATTTTTTCATAAAGAAAAGTTTTATTGGATATTAAGATCCGGTTT
>JAYVLZ010000011.1:0-4303 GCA_043759175.1 Chitinophagaceae bacterium
GTGAAGGAGCAACAGTAGAACAGTTATTGGAGGGCTATCCACATATTACGAGGGAGGGGATTTATGCCTGTATAGATTATGCCAAATTGATCATGATGAATGAAGTAGTAATTGAGCTGCATTCATGATAATAGCAGATGAAAATATTTTTGATATTATCATTGAGGCCCTTCAAAATGAAGGTTATGAAGTGTTGTCAATTAAGAACATCTCACTAAGGGGCATTTCAGATATTGATATTGCTTCTTTTTCTTTAAAGCCTCCCCGGATCATCATTACAGAGGATACTGATTTTGGAGAAATAGTTTTTTTGCAAAAGAGAAAACTAACTGGTGTTATTTTGTTACGGTATAAAAACTTTGAAAGACCATTAATTATAGATTTGCTGATAGAATTTTTGAAAGATGAAACACTTGAAACTTTGACGAATAAGTTTGTAACCATAACAAGCGAAAAGATACGCATTAAAAATATTGAAGAACAAAAATAAATTATGCCTGACTTTATCCTCTTAGATTTTCACTGGACACAATTATTACAACCGCAATGGTATATACAGAATGGAGGACTATGGCTCCTGCTTTTTGTTGTATTTGCCGAAACTGGATTGTTTGTTGGTTTCTTTTTACCGGGAGATTCACTCCTTTTTGTAGCCGGCATTTTTGCTCATGAAATGAATGAAATAACACATGAACCAGGATTGGGGTATCAATTTTTAAAATTGTTTGGAATGGATAATAACCATTCTCCATTTATAGATTTAATTATTCTAACCTGTTTAATTTCTTTAGCAGGAATATTAGGGAATGTTGTTGGCTATTGGACGGGAAGAAAGTTTGGAACAGCTATGTATAATTGGAAAGATAGATGGTTTTTTAAAAAGCGTTATTTGTATCAGGCACACGAATTTTACGATAAGCATGGCGGCGGTGCTATTATTGCAGCTAGATTTATTCCTTTCATCAGAACATTTGCCCCAATTGTTGCAGGCATTGTACAAATGGATAAAAAGAAGTTTCATTTTTTCAATATTGTTGGTTCTTTTGGTTGGGTTGTTACTATGCTTTGTGCAGGCTATTTTTTGCAAAAATGGATTTGGACACAATTTCATTTTGATCTGAAAGATCATTTGGAAGTAATTGTGATTGGAATTGTTTTAGTAACAACAGCGCCAGTTTTCATAAAATTATTCTTCGGTAAAAAGAAACCTAAATAATTACATCGCTTTCATGAATAAAAAATCTGATTCCGTTTTTTCGATTGCTGTTTTGGTGGCAGCCTTAGGCTACTTTGTAGATATCTACGACCTGTTATTATTTACCATTGTAAGGGAACCGAGTTTGAGGGATTTAGGAGTTAATTTGCAGGATGGTAAAGCTGTATTGGCAGCCAGCACCAAAATTATCAACTGGCAAATGATTGGGCTCCTTATTGGAGGAATACTGTGGGGAATTATGGGAGATAAAAAAGGAAGGCTCTCTGTTTTATTTGGTTCCATTATTCTTTACTCCATTGCAAATTTTATTACCGGGTTTGTTCAAAATACGGATCAGTATGCTTATGCAAGATTTGTAGCAGGTATAGGCCTGGCCGGAGAATTGGGTGCAGGTATTACATTGGTGAGTGAGCTACTCCCCAGGAACAAAAGAGGAATTGGTACTTCGCTGGTGGCAGGCATTGGTTTGTTCGGGGCTGTGTTTGCATATTTTACTTTTCAGTTTACACAGCAGGATTGGCGGTTGTGTTATAAAATTGGCGGCGGCCTGGGTATGGCGTTGCTTTTTTTGCGTATCAGTGTTGTTGAAAGCGGCATGTTCAAAGAAGTAAAACAACAGGGGGTTTCAAGAGGAAATTTGCTGTCTATTTTTACCAATGCCAAGCGGTTTAAAAAATACCTGCTGGCAATTCTTATAGGATTACCCACCTGGTATGTGATAGGGATACTGGTGAATTACAGTAACCGTTTTGCCACTGCTTTTTATGGGGATAATAAAATTGAATCAGGCCGTGCTATCATGTATGCTTACGCTGCCATTGCAATTGGCGATATATCAGTGGGCCTCATCAGCCAATATTTTAAAAGCAGAAAAAAAGCATTGTACCTGTTTTATATTTTCACCATTCTTTCCGGCATATTGTTTTTCAGCGGTGCAATAAAAACAGATACCATGATGTATATCGCATGTGCATTGTTAGGCTTCAGCACTGGTTTTTGGGCAATTTTTGTAACCATGGGTGCAGAGCAGTTTGGCACAAACTTAAGGGCTACTGCAGCCACTACTATTCCAAATATGGTGAGGGGTGCCCTCCCTTTGATCAACATAATGTTTCTGGATATTTTTCAGAAAGGCTGGGGTTGGGATATTGTAAAGAGTGGCATCATAACCGGCATCATTGTTATGAGCATTACTTTAATTGCTGCCTGGTTTACTGAAGAAACTTTTGGTAAAGATCTTAACTACATAGAAACCTGATCCGCCTGTTAATTTATTTGTAAACCACGGCCACATTTATTTTCGAACCTATTTTTTTTGTTGTTTTATGCTCTAATGAAAATAGCAAGGCATCTTCTTATTATTTATTTATCTATAATCACATCTGTATCTGTTGCACAAAAGATGGATACAGATATTCTCTATAACACAATATCAACTGATAACAATATTATCTGTTATACTCCCAATAATAAATTAGCCATTGATGATTTTAAAGGAATGCCCGTTGAAAACAGCGTTGCAATCGCCATCACTTCTTCAGGCGTTTCATTTAAAGCCGGTTTCAAAAATTCAGGTTCAAAGACTACATTGATCATTACCGTATCCTGCAATTTTGATAAACAACTTTCCTGGATGAAAGAGCATGGTAAGAATGAATATATACTCCGGCATGAGCAACACCATTTTGATATTACTTATCTCAGTACCCTTGCCTTTATAAAAAGATTAAACGAGGCTGATTTTACAATTAAGAATTACCAGGAAAAATTAAAAGCTATTTATAGCACCACTATGCAGGAGATGGAGCAACTCCAGCATCAGTATGATGAGGAAACCCACAATGGTCAGTTAAAAGAAGAACAGCTATCCTGGAACAGGAAAATTGATGAACGGCTTGTGGAAGTAACGGTTAAGTAAAATCTATTTCTTTTTAATAGCCAAAAATGCTTCAAATTCTTTCAAACTAAAACTACTGAGATTTTGTTCTTTTGTTACCATCGCTTTTTGAGCAACCAGCACTCCGTAATGAATATGATCAAATCCCTCAATTGAATGTGCATCAGGGTCGATAGAGATCAGCACATTTTTTTCTAAAGCATAGTCGATATAGCGCCAGTCGATATCCAGCCTGTTGGGATGAGCATTTAATTCTATCACTACATTATTGGCAGCGCAGGCATCAATGATCTTTTTATGATCAACAGGATAACCTTTTCTGCTAAGCAGCAGCCTGCCTGTCATGTGGCCTAAAATGGTGGTGTATGGGTTTTCAATTGCTTTGATCAAACGCATCATGGCTTTATCCTCTGGCATTTTTAAATTAGAGTGAACGGAAGCAATCACCAAATCAAAAGTGGACAATACATCGTTGCTGTAATCCAGGCTGCCATCATTCAGAATATCGCTTTCAATGCTTTTGAATATTTTAAAAGGGGACAGTTGCTGGTTCAGCTCATTTATATAATAATGTTGTTCTCTTACCCGGTCTTCGTATAACCCCTTGGCATAAAAGGCACTTTTGCTGTGGTCGCTGATCACAAGATATTCCAAACCTTTATCTTTTGCAGCCCTGGCCATCACTTCTATTGTATGATTACCATCGCTCCAGTCGCTGTGGCTGTGTATAATGCCTTTAATATGGGATGTTTGTATTACTTCGGGTAGTTTTCCTTGTTGGGCTTTGTTGATTAAAGCTGGGTGCTCTCTTAAAAATGGAGGAATAAAATTAATTCCTGCCTGCGTAAAAATATCATCTTCAGTTTTACATTTTGAATAATTAATTGACGGATATAATTTTTCAAATGTATCAATAAATTCAGGCGAACAGCTTTTTAAAAATGATTGTTGTAAAACATCATTTTCATTACAACTATTAATGCGGAGTTTAACTCCAATAGATGATTTATAAAGAAGGTTATTTGGATTGTCTTCTTTCAATTCAAAATCTTCAACTGCTGATAATTTGTCTTTGATATTTTTAACAGTATCATTTATCACAAGCTCTAATTCATCTATTACTTCCAGGTGTCTTTTGTAAGCTCCGGTAAATTCTATTTGATTAGAAGGAAATATTTTTTCAAAAAAAG
>JAYVLZ010000012.1:0-4495 GCA_043759175.1 Chitinophagaceae bacterium
CGCTGCATCTACGCCATGGGTATCAGCCTCCACCGGGGTTGCAACTGTGAGCAGTACAGGATTGGTAACAGGAGTTTCAGCGGGCACAAGTGTGATCACCTATACCAATAACAATGGCTGTAATATAACAGCAACAGTAACAGTAAATGCACTCCCTGCAGACAAAACACCCATAGCAGTATTATCAACAGTTTGTTCCGGATCGTCAACCAGCATTCAGATAACAACATCACAATCTGGTGTAAATTATCAATTGAGAAACGACGCAACAAATTCAGCAATTGGAAGTGCAGTAGCAGGAACTGGAGGTACTATTGATTTACCAACGGGTGCTTTATTATCAACCACTACTTATAACGTACTGGCAACAAATGCAAGTACAACTTGCAGTGTGCAGATGAGCACTACAGTAACTGTTACTGTAAACTCAACTGGAACCTGGATAGGTGGTACATCAGGAGACTGGAATGTAGCAGGTAACTGGTGTGGTGGTGTACCCACCACTACAACAGATGTTATCATCCCTGCCAGTTCAACGGTGAATATTCAAACAACCAATGCCGTGGCCAATTCTGTAACGATTACTGCAAACGGGAGCTTAGTAATGACCGGTGCTAATAACCTTATCATATCATCAGGAGGCAGCTTTACCAACAATGGTACTTTTAATGCATCCGGCAGTACAGGTTCGGTTATTTTCTCCGGAAGCGGCACTATCAGCGGCACCACAACTTTTAATAATATCGGCACTTATGGTGCACTTGATTTTGGCACAGCCAGCACTGTTAGTGGAACATTTACAATACAAACAGGTGGAAGTGTTTCTGGCAATTCACCCAATTATACCTGCCCGTCAGCAACGTTATTATATTATACCAGCGGAACATTTTTAAGAGGACTTGAGTGGACTTCCAGTTCATCCGGCTCAGGCTGTCCTTCTAATGTTACTATTGGCAATAATACCCTTATAAATTTTCCTGTGGCGGGCCAGGGATATATTTGTAATGATCTGAATATTGAAAACGGATCTTCATTGCGCCAGGATTATTCCGGTGGAAGTGCAAGTTTAAAGGTGGGAAGAAATGTAACCATCGATGGAACACTTTCTCTTGGTGGAACCACCGGAGGTGATTTATACCTCGGCGGAAACTGGACAAGAAATACAGGTGCTGTATTTAACCATAATGACAGGATGGTAATTTTTGAAGGAACTGCTAATTTTAGTGGTAACGGAACTGCTATGTCAACCATTGCTGCACCAGCATCCTCCGCAAAAAATAATGAAGGTGGTTTTGGCGGAGAAAACTTTGCCCATATTTGGATCAATAAAACCAGTGCAGCAGATTCTGTTGTACTGTTGAGTAACATTACTGTAAACAGGGAGATCGGTTTTACAAAAGGAACTTTTAGTCTTCGTAACAGCGATGTAACAATTGTTTCAAATGATACCCGTACTGCAGATGTCGCTCCTGTTACCAATACAGCAAATGCAAGTATACGCTACGGTGGAGCAGGCAGATTTGTTATACAGCGTTTTATTCATAATCCAACAGCAATACGCTCATGGCGGTTATTGACTGCTCCATTAGAAAGTGCATCCGCACCATCTCTCAATGAATCTTTTCAGGAAGGGGTGGTAAATCCGGATAAATATAATCCTGATGGAAGTGGTGGTATTTATAATCCATGGCCGGGGTATGGCACACATATTACCGGACCGGCTGGCGCTTATAGTGCATCTTTGGGATTTGACCAGGGAACTAATAGTTCATCCATCTTATATGGCAGCAGTGCGGTAAGCAGTTGGTTATCTCCAGTATCAACCAAAAGTGTAAAAGTAACTGATCAGCCGGGATGGATGTTGTTTGTAAGAGGTGATAGAAGTTTTGTGATAGGAAATCAATACGTGGGATCTCAAAATGCGATACTGGAACCCAAAGGAAAAATTAATGTGGGAGATGTAGTAAAGCCAGTTGTTTTTGGTAAACAGGTAATGGGTAACCCATATGCCAGTTCAATCAGTTTACTGGATGTAGATATTGTCGGCACCGCAGGAAAAAACAGTTCTTATTATATGTGGGATCCCAAAATGTACACGTCATATACTCAGCCAGGTAAGTGGGTTACATTTACAGGTGTTGGTACTGGTTTTGTTCAAACTACCAGCGAAAGTGCATATACTTCTGATGGAAAAATAGAATCAGGACAGGCATTTGTAATTGATGCAGCAGGAGCAGGAAATATTACGTTTCATGAATCAGACAAATTGCCTTTGAACAGCAGCCTGGTTGGTATCACCAGTGGAATGGCTGCAAGACCAGCCAATGCCCCGGCTATTTCAATTTTCCGTTCTGACATGTATGTAAAAAGTGGAACAAAATACACTTTGACAGATGCAGTAGTTAATATTTTTGATCCTTCATTTGAGAATGCCGTTGATGCGGCAGATGCTAAAAAGATGATCACTTTTAATACAAAAGAAAGTTTCAGCATCTACAGGGATGCTGTTAAGCTGGCTATTGAAAAACGGAATGATCTTACCACTAATGATACGATCTTCTTTGCGCTTTCTAAAATGAATGAATTACCATACCAGATGAGGTTTACTGCAAGTAATTTCAACCCCGCTGCAGAAGCATACCTGGAAGATAAATACATCAACCTGAAAACGCCATTGAATACATCAGGTGTTTCCACTTATAATTTTGATATTACTGCTGATCCTTTATCTAAAGCCGCAGACAGGTTCAGGATCGTATTAAAACCAGGTTTTGGTGTTGTGTTGCCGGTAACATTTACGGATATAAAAGCAGCGGTTAAAAATAAAGACATCGCTGTGCAATGGAATGTGGCCAATGAACTCAATATTAAGCGGTATGAAGTTCAAAAATCAATAGACGGTGTAAATTTTGAAACGGTGAATATAACAGCATCACTGGGTAACTATAGTGGTAACAGAGTGTACAGCTGGTTAGATAAAAATGCCCATGCCGGACACAATTATTACCGTATTCTTAGTATCAGTAATAGTGAACGTGTACAATATAGCCCTGTTGTAAAGGTAACTATGGGTAACACAAAGGGCGCTATCATTTTGTATACAAATCCTGTTACGGATAATAACATCCGTGTACAATATAGTAATATGCAAAAGGGAAAATACAGTGTGCATTTATTGAATAGTTCGGCACAGCTGGTACTATCAAATAACTTAGATCATTCAGGTGGCAGTGCAATATTTAATATTACGCCTGATCATAGATTAGCAAAGGGTATTTATAATCTTGAAATAATTACCACAGGAAAAGAAAAGATTATATTGAAAGTAATAATAGAATAATTCGTCAAATCAAATTTTAAAATGGTTGTTCAGTAATGAGCGACCATTTTTTATTATAAAGGACGCAATCAGAAAAATATTTTCAATCTTTACCCTTGCTATCAATTACTGATAAGCCTATATTTGCAAAAATTTAAGCAAACGGACCGGTAGCTCAGTTGGATAGAGCATCCCGATTTAGATCGGGAGAGTGATTGGTTCGAATTGAGGTTGTTTATAAATTTGTTTTTTTTAAAATATTGGACCGGTAGTTCAGTTGGATAGAGCATCCCGATTTAGATCGGGAGAGTGATTGGTTGTAATTGGAGATTGTTTATAAATTTGTTTTTTAAAAATTTTTGGACCGGTAGCTCAGTTGGATAGAGCATCAGCCTTCTAAGCTGAGGGTCATTGGTTCGAATCCAATCCGGTTCACAGAGGGAATTCAGCAATGAGTTCCTTTTTTCCTTTATGCCATTTACTTATATACCCTATTCCTCAAAACTTGATAAGTACTATTTTGGTGCCTGCACTGGCAAGGCCAGGGAACGCTATTCATTCCATCCTGCCGATTAAGCCTAAACCTTTTACAAAAAGAAAATCTGTAGTACACAAACTGGAGCTAAAAAAACAAAACGCAGTATTTACTGGCTTCTCCGCAGCAATAGTTGCAATGTGGGTTAATCATGCCGCATCCCTTCTGCAATTTTAAATACATGCAGTATATAAGGAAAAATTGCATCAATAGTTTCTCCGGCGCCTTTGGGCGAGCCGGGCAAAGTAAGCACCAATGTTTTATCAATAAAACCGCAAACGCCTCTTGATAACATAGCATAAGGCATGCGCTGCTGTCCGTAATTTCTGGCGGTTTCCATTATGCCTTCAATCTCACAGGTAAGCAGCGGCCTGATGGCATCTGGCGTAACATCTCTTGGAGAAACACCGGTGCCACCCACAAATACCAGCAGGTTACATTCGCCTGCTGCAAATTGTTTTGCTTTTTGCTGTATCAAATTAAAATCATCTGCAATGGTTTCGTGTACTGTTACCTCCATTTTATGAGCCATTAATTTTTCAACCACTTTTATGCCGGCAGTATCTTCTTTTTCTTTTTTAGAAACACTGTCGGAACAAACAATAACAACAGCTTTTAAATTTGCCGCCTGCTGAGTAAAA
>JAYVLZ010000013.1:0-3007 GCA_043759175.1 Chitinophagaceae bacterium
GTTTGGAATGTATAACCAGTAGAGGGATCAAGATCCCTGTCTAATATCTGATTTTTTGTATCTCTTGAGTATAAGCTAAGGTCTATACCGAACCTGCTATCAAAAAATTTACCTTCCATCCCAAATTCATACTCTTTAAACAGCGCTGGTTTCAAATCCTTATTGGGCAACCTGTTAGGGATATAATTGGCATTAATAGACGTATTTGCTCCATCAACAAAAACTTTTGTTGCTATACCCAATGTAGGGCGGGTACTGTAAAGGCCGGGAAATTCTGCACTGGTTCCGTAAGCCAGCCTGAATTTAAGATAGTTAATAGTACGACTGTCTCTCAAAGCAGCTACGGAAGTAGTAGGAATCCAGGCCAGGTTTACACTTGGGTAAAAGATGCTCCTGTTAGCGCTCTCCAATACGGAAGTCCAGCTTTCTCTTCCTCCCAGGTTTAAAAACAAGGCCTCTTTATATCCAAAACTGGTAAAAGCAAAGGCGCCAACAGATTCCCTGCTGGATTTATAATCTAATTCAGTACCATCTTCCGCTGTTGATTGATGTTCAACAAAATTACCATGATTTAGTAATCCATATACCAGTTGATTTGAACTCCTAATACCAGTTTGTTTAAAGCCATCGTTTCTTACATTTACACCTGCTTCCACAGTTAATTTAAGATCGGTACTTAAATCAGTAAGGTAGTTGGTAGCCAATGTTTGATCATAGATAGTGTTTTGTGCAGTAGAAGTACGATAAATTCCTGTTGGTGTATAGGAACCGCCTTTGTTTTGGGCATACAATTGTTCTTCCGTATAATTATCAAACCCAACCCTGTAAACCAGGTTAAACTTTTTTGTAAAGTCATACTTCAGTTGCAGGTTACCAAACACCCTGCTTACGTTATCTTCTGTAAAAGAGTTAGCCAATGTCCAGCGTGGATTTTGGATACCATTGTCACTGCGATAGTAAACATGGGAATGATCCAAAGGATTTTCCCAGGGCAAGCCCTGAAGATCAACTGAGGTTGGTGTATATAATACATCCCCAAAAGCAGAAGCGTTGTTTGCAGTACTACCAAAACTGGTACTGGTTGGCGGAGACTTTACTTTTGTTGATACATAGTTTGCAGTACCTGTTACCGTAAAGTTGTTTGACAATTTTGTTGTACCTCCTATTCCAAAGGATATTTTTTTAAGATCATTACCTGGTAAAAAACCAATATCATTCAGGTAACTAAAGCTTCCGCTAAAACTGCTGTTGGCCCCGGCTCCACTCATGTTTATAGAGGTGTTGCTTACAGAACCCTGCCTGAAAAAGTCTTTTACATTATTTTTATATTGCTTGTACTCATAAATTTGTAGTTTTGCCCCTGTAGTATGATCATAATATTCAGGGAAGGCGGTATTCAATGATTTTCTACCATAAGGATGGCCAACTAAAAGTGGAGGTTCTCCAGGAAGCGGAAAAGGGCCACCCCAGTTACTAAAGAAGGTAACGCCATTGCTCAAATCAAACCCACCGCCATATTTTGTGTTGTATTCTGGTAAATTAGCAACTGTATTTAAAAAGTAAGATTGGGATACCGTTATTTCTGATTTTTTATTGGATTTGGCACCTGCACCATTTTTTGTAGTAATTAAGATAACGCCATTTCTACCCAACTCTCCATAAATAGTAGTAGCACTTAGACCTTTCAATACACTAACGTTTTCAATGTTATTGGGATCCAAGTCTAAAAATCTGCTGGATGTTTGGTTACCGTACGTAAAGCCTGAATTTGCATTGGTACCGCCATCAAATGGTACCCCATCCACAATAAACAATGGTGTTGAGTTACCTGTAATGGTATTTACAGCCCTGATGATGATGTTTGTTCCGCTTCCAGATATACCACTGGAGTTTAAAACATTCACTCCTGGAGCTTTACCTTGTAACACCCTGGCGATATCACCTTCAGGGCGTAACTCTAAATCTTTTTTCGTTACTACCGCTACAGAATACCCTAAAGCCTTTTTTTCACGCTTTACACCCATCGCAGTTACTACCACCTCATTTAAAGCTTTTACATCCTGTGTTAAGCTAATGCTGATGAGTGAACCCGAGGATGACACCTTGGCTTGCTGTGTAGCATACCCTATAAGGCTAACTTCAAGGATACCTGATTTTGCTGGCAAAGAAATTTCAAAAGTTCCATCTGCTGCCGTACTGGCCCCAGCGGTACTTCCTTTTACTTTAACTGATGCTCCTGAAAGAGGGGAACCATCTTTAGAGTCTGTAATTTTGCCCTTTACAGTTTGGGCAAAAACAGACACTGTACCACATAGTAGCACAGCGAATAGTACTGCAATTTTTCTCATAAAACATTTTTGGTTATAGAAATAAAAAACTAAAATAATGAAGATTTAACAATTTCTTACGAAATTTAGACAACCTTTTTTAATTAAGCGCTGCATTGTGCTTTTTATTTTTTTAAAAAGTCTTGATTAATTGGATTTTATCAAATGTTTACTTATAAAATATTGAGGGAATATAAAAATTAGTGTGATTAAAGGAATAAAAATTAATAAATTAAATTATCATTTAACAGGGCGAAAAAATTTGAATCTGTAAAAAATATAAACTGTAAGAGGATATGGTAATAAATACGCATAAAAAACCGCATCATTTATTTATTTATGAGACGGTTTTGTGAGTTCTGCTATTTGAATTTTATTGATCCCACAAGACTTTTGAGAAAAGAGTAGTGCCTGTTTGGTACATTTGGTCCGTTAAAATCAAGTTCGCTCTGAGGATATAAAATCTCCCTGGAATGCTTGAATCATTGTTTGGTACAAGCGCTGGGTAACCGGTTCTTCTCCAATCAATAAATGGCTCTGACTGCGTAAACAAAGCCAAATATTTTTCAGCATTAGCACCGTAAGTCTTCTGCATCAGCAGCTCCAACCAACGCATTGGTGGTAAGGTATCCTTCTGGCAATGCAACACCCACATCGGTAAGAGAAGAAGTGACCGCATC
>JAYVLZ010000014.1:0-12641 GCA_043759175.1 Chitinophagaceae bacterium
AAATATCCCCTTCAGCCTGAATAAAAGCTTTATCAAATTCAATGAAAAAATTTATAACATGAACAAATTTATATCGTGGCTGTTAAGCCCCACTGCTGTGGATTACAGTGATAATCCAGGCTATATTTATAAGCGGATCATTACCTGGGTATCCAGCCTCACTGTCATCATACTCTTGCTGTTATTGATTTTTCTAAAATGCAACCTGCTTACAGGTGTTATTACTTTCTTAACTGTAGCCGGAGCCAGCATGGCGGGTGGGGCAGCAATGGGGTTTTTATTTGGACTGCCCCGTGCAGAAAAATTCAGGTTTATAAAAAGTAATAATACAACCAATATCAGTACAGATGATTTTTATGGGGACAATACCAATTTAGAGGAAGTAGCAGACTGGGTTACCAAGATAATAGTAGGGCTTACACTGATAAAGTTAAGGGTGATCATTGGCTGGATAGATATGTCTGCCAGGTCAATACAAACCACCATTTCCAGGGGTTGCAATGATAATCATTTAGACTTCTATGTATTTGGCTACAGTATCATTATCCTTTATTTCTTAGCCGGAGGTGGTTTGGTTTATTTATGGGCACGTACCAATCTTTCCATCATCTTAACCTCCGCTAAGAAAAAGCAACAGGCCATCCAGGCCAAAGAATTAATGACTCATTTGCAGGCAGCCGCTAACCAAGGGTTAAATACTACAGTAGGTTTTGCATTAAATGTAAATAACAGATTTCTAGAAAGTGAAGAAATATCAAACGTGAAATATCCCAGCAGCAAGTTTACCAGCATGGTAGAAAGCGGGTATAACAGTAAACCCATTACAGATCCTTCAGATTTGCAACATGGCAGGTGGGGAGGAGAACCAAAAAGAGGCGACTATATATTGGAAGCTGTTTACAACCCCGTTCAGTCAAAAATGGGCTTGCACTGTGTGCAGCTAAAGATAAGATCCCTCAATCCTGATAAACTGTTAACAGGGGAAGCAGCATTCTTTCTGCATGATACTTTCCCTAATGAAAAAGTGTATGTGGTGGCAAACAATAACCTGGCGGAAATCAGTATCAATGCCTGGGAGGCATTTGTGGTGGGAGCCAAATTAGAAGACGGCACTGAACTGGAACTGGACCTTAATAAGGTGAAAGGTTTTCCCGAAGCATTTTACTGGAAAAAATAGTATGATTTAGTAAAATTAAAATGATAAACCGGGTAGCCGAAAACGGGATTGGAGAGTAGGCAAAAAAATTATTTTATGGCAAAGAAAACTAAAAAAGTATCCAAAGCGGCTAAAGTAAAACTTACCAGGGCATTAGAAACAATCAGGGCATTTAATGCAGAAGAAGCTTTACTTAAAAGTGTATCACTTACAGATCTTTACCAGGTAAATAACACTTTGCCTAACCAGGTAACCTTTAATCTTGATTTCAAAAATTTTGGCACAGCAACACTAACTGATGCAGTGTTGCATGATGTAAACGGCACAGACAAAATTTTACTTAACAAAGTTTCAGGTTCAATAACAAACCAGCCTATTGATACAAATAAGGAAGCAGATGGTAAATTTTTGAATATTACCAGTGTTGTTACTGCAACAAATCAAACACCTGTACCACAGGATTTGAAAGTAGATTTTTCTATTGCTGGTGGTATGGCGTCCAAAAGCTATGCTATTCCTTCTGCAACATTTAATAGCGTTGGTGATTCAATCATTATTGATATTTCAATTTTCTTTTTTCACATCTAAACCATCGAAAATGAAAAAGATAATTATAATCTTAGGTTTGTTTCTTGTACTTATTACTGCAAAATCACAACAGGTGTCTCAAGATTCCATAAATCTTAATATGTTAAATGCACTTTCAAACCCTGCATTTAATTTAATGGGAATATCAACAAGTGCCATAGAAAGGCCGACTGATTTAAATGCTTTTAAACTGTCTGTACAAAATGCCACCAATAATTTTACAAAATTACCAAACAATTATGCAATAGAAATTTCACCGGCTGCACTATTTAACATGAGTGGACAAACCCTTGATAAATTCCAAAAAAAATATATTCCCTTTTGGCAAACATTAAGTGTATCAGTTGGTGTAACAAAGTCTGATGAAGAAGATAAAGAAACTGATGATGCCACCTCATTTACCAAATTAGGGTTTGGACTAAAGTTTTCTTTTATCAGACCTAAATGGACTGATTCAACAAAATTTTATTATGACGATTTAATAAGTAAACAGTCAATTGTATTAAATGTGTTTGAAGAGATGAAGAAGAATAATACTGCTCTTAATGAGATTGATGATAAAATTACAAAAGCAAATGGAGATACTGCTTTATTAAGGACATTAATTGAGGAGAAATCTAAGTTGACTCATATACATGATTCAACAGTATTAGAAGAACAGCCCAAAAATGCTGCGCTTTTTTTAGCATCAAAAAACTTAAAGGAAAGTGCCCAAAAATTTAAAATAGAACGCAAAGGGCCTTTTCTTGATTTTGCCAGCGGCCTTGTATTAGATTTTCCCGACAACAGGTTTAATTATTCATTAGTAGGTAAGGCTGGTGCCTGGCTTACCGGTGGATATGAAGGCGGAAACCACTTTTCCTTTTTAGCAATTGGACGCTACCTTTACCAACCCGATAAAATTTTTGCAGATGATAGTGGAACACTCAGTTCCAAAAATATTTCCACGTTTGATATGGGGGCAAAAATAGCTGTAAGCGGCATGCAAGGTAAGTTTGCCTTTAGTACAGAATATATTCGAAGGACTGTGTTAACAAAAAATGTAATTGATCCATCATGGCGCTTAGTTTTTAATACAGAATATGATGTAGGCTTCAATCAAAAACTTACACTGGCCATCGGCAGAAACTTTGATAGAACTATTACTAAAGACGGTAACATTATAGCAGCATTAAATTTCATTAAAGGATTTGGAAGCAATAAAAAAATAAACAGCCCTAAATCACCCAATTAGCTATTTATTCAAATTTTATGCAATTTCCCAGGCACAAGCTAAAGGATGTTCAATAAAGAAGTTCTCCACTTTAAAAATAAACAATATGGCCATTGAACAAAACGCTAATAATAAAATCTTAACTGTCATTTTTGCTATAGTTATTGCTGGCTTAATATTTACCGGCGTAAAATTGATCAGCCAGTCAAATGATATTTATAATCAATCCTATGAGCAGTCAAACCTGGCAACCCAAAAATTAATTGACACTTCATTCAAAAAGACCATTACTGTTCCCGTTCCAAATTATGCAAGCGTAAAAGATGGGTACACCCAGGCACTCTTATATTTTACCCTTGCTGTCGGAACTCTATTGATAGCCCTGTTGCTCCCAAGATTGCAAACGTTTAATATTAGCCCAACCGGTGGGTTAAGTGTAACATTAAAAGATGTGCAACAAAAGGTAGAAAATTTAATTACGCAAGCCAATAGCATACAGGCTGATTCAGCCGGACCTGGCGGCAAAAAAAAGACTGAAGAATTGCAGGCTGAGGTAAAAGAAAAAATCAATGAGTCTAAAAAAGGTTTGCGTTTTACAGGAGCTGACAATAATGATGATCCACAAAAAGGCCGGTGGGGTGGCTTATCGGAAAGAAACAAGAGAAAAATAAATGCCGTAGTGAATGAATCAAATATTAAAGGCTATTATAAAATAACACTGACCGTAAATAGTACCGACAGCAATCTTCCTCTAACGGGGTTAGTAAAATTTCATCTGCACAATACTTTTATCAATCCAGACCCTGTAATAGCTGTGCAAGAGGGCAAAGCTGTTTTGAATTTATCAAAAGTATATGGAGCATTTACAGTAGGTGCTGAAGCTGATGAAGGAAAAACACTTTTGGAGCTGGACTTAGCAGAATTAGAAGATGCACCTCCTGCATTTAAAGAGCGATAAAAATTTTGGAAAATCATATAAATCATTACTTTTTTCATTTTTAAAAAAATTAGCATGGACAAGGAACTTTTAAAAAAAGCCAAAAAACTAATTAAAGATAAATACGGTGAAGCTTTTGCTAAAAAGGCAACCGATGAATTTTGCCTTCATGCGATGGTTGTAAATACAATGCCTGTTACCAGGTCCTTTGGATTTGAAAATTTCAATGCCGCATCAGCAGAAACTCAGGAGGCTGGAGTAATTATGGAGTTTAAAGAAGAACCGGTACAAAAAAAGACTGGTCAAAAAGAAAATGTTACAGTTAACAAAAAAATTAATGAACTGCTGGATACATTAAAAGACGATGAAAAACTGACCTTTAATATGCAGCAATTTTATCGTCAGCAAAGAATGAAAGCATTCAGGGAAAAAATAATAAAATCTATACATCCGGTAAATTCTTTTTTGGAAAGGAATATTGAAAGGGCATTTGCACATGGTACAAGTTCCCTTCAGCAGCAGCCATATTTAACTAAAATTTGCTGGCTTAACCAGACTGTACGGACTATTGCAGATGCAGGATCGCTGGCTGAAATTGCGTCTGATCCTCAAATCACCAAACTGGATGTTCCAAGAAAACTGGTTAGGGAAATTAATGATACAGGGAAAACACTTTTTGCAATCCAATACCGTAAAAAGTTTTCACAAACAGGAAAGGGAATCATTGCTGCTGTTATTGATTCAGAAATAGCTTTGAACCATAAGGCATTTGGCAGCCGTGTATTGCACCGGTCTAATTATACAAAGGAACCATGGGGAAATCCAGATAGTCATGCAACGGGTGTAGCAGGCATTATAGGATCTGAAGATGCCGTCTTTATGGGAATGGCTCCAGAAACTACTATTTATAATTATAAAGTTTTGGCCACCAATCCTTCATTAGACACTGATGATTTCCAGGCTTTTCTTGCTGTTCAAAAAGCCCTGGAGGATGGAGCACATCTCGCTAATTGTTCCTGGGGCGCTGGCCCTGCAGGCGACGGCACCAGCAGAGAAGCCAGGGCATGTAACACTGCATGGGAATTGGGTCTTACTATCGTTAAAAGTGCTGGCAATAAGGGTCCTGGTAAAGGTACTTTAACTACACCGGCAGATGCTGAAGGCGTAATTGTAGTAGGAGCAACAGGAAAAAATGGAAAAAAGGTAGAAGGATACAGCAGCCGTGGGCCTTTGGCCTCCGGTAAAAACCGTCCTCACTTAATGGCTCCGGGAGGAAGTGATACAGGTGGAATTTTTAGTTGTTTAACCGGAGGTGGCTTTGGTGATATTGGAATGGGAACAAGTTTTGCCGCACCCCATGTTACAGGTTTATTGGCTGTGATTTTGGAAGGAAATCAATCTCTTTCACCAGACGAACAGCGAAATTTTTTAATCAAACTTTGTACTAAATTAAATGGATTTACGGTGGATGAACAAGGTGCAGGAATTATTTCAATGGCTTCTTTGCTGCAGCATTAATCTCTGGATAAGCGGTTAGGAAGATCGATAGCAGTTACCTCTTTAAGTTGTGCCAGTTCTTCAATACATTTAGTAGTAACCATGGCATTGATTGTTTGGTTGATCCATGCAGCATCCACAATATTTCCACCCTGGTTAGAGATTTCTTTTGCTACCGGTTTTAATTCATTATTGAATGCCTCTTTAAGGTTTGCAATTTTTTGATTGCGACTGAGATTTTCTGACACTACCGTTTGTTTAATTGGAGTGAGTTCTATCACTACTTCTATCTCTTTTTCCGGTTGAGACTTTTGTAAAAAGTCTTTCAGGTTGGTGGTAATTTTATTTGAATCCATAGTTCATATTATTAATTAAAATTACAACTTTTATACTGATTGGACAATGTACCCTTTTAGTCTTCAGAGCAGTAATGCTAAAAATAAGAACTGAAGCTTTTTTAAGCCATCACCTCCCCCAAAAAAATTACTCCTCCGGCCTCTCCGGCAGCCTGGTCAAATTCTTCACAAACCTTTTTTCATCAAAAGGCTGCTGATGCTTCATAATATTGAAAATCTCCAGCATTATACATTGACCAATATAGATTTTAGCATTAGCTTCACTGATGCCCGATGCCTGCAACCGGCGGTAAGTTTGTTTGGTTTCCGGCGGATTGTTATCCCTGATCTGTGTTTCCACTGCCTGTAATATTTCTGCTTTGAGGATTTCGTTGTGCTGCATGATTTTTATTTTAATCTGTTACAAACCTTACATGCGACAGCATGTTTTTAAACCCTCTTATATCTTACTCCAAATATACCACATAAACCAACTTTGCAAATACACAGCCGGTCTCTGGATTTAAACCAGCCGAATAAATAATCATCCATTTATAAACTCCTGGTTCAAGCGGTATAATTTAAACAACAGCTTCTTCATATACCATAAACAGGTTATTGCATTTCAAAATTCTTTACAGTAGGTTCGTCTCCGCATTGGTGCCAGGATAAATTATTCCAATGCCATGTTCTTGAGAATTTGTTTAAATGGTAATTCAGAAACATGTAGTGTAATTAATAATATTTTAATCTCAATGAAAATTAAAAATCTTTTTTATGAACTTCAGTCATCCCCCCTTAAAAAATACTTTAAGCAATTTCAATTGTTTAAAAACTGTGTTGTCCGCATCAACTCACAGAATTGAATTTGCTGCACCGGAACAGGGACTTATCCGTTTTGAAGAAAAAAAAGACCGGTACATCTGGGCGAATCCTGATGAAATAATTTTTGTAAAAAGCGCTGACCATTATGTAAAATCTTTAATAAAATGTGGAAGGGAAAAGAAATGGATGACCAGGCACAGCACCCTTAAAGAATTACTTGATATTTTGCCGGAAGATAATTTTATCCGGCTCAATAAATTCTATGTTCTTAACCTGAATTACTTTTCATACATTAATGAAAATGAAAAAATAATTTATTTTAAGGAGGATTTTTCTATCCCTGTTCCTCACCGCATTTCCCCTTATTTACGCCATTTATTAAAAACACCTGTACGTGAAATGCACTTCACGAAATAACGCTTGATAAAAACTTACTGCAACTATATTTTTGTTTGGGCAAAGTATTTCACCAGCTTATTATCCGTATTAAAAAAGTGAAAGCACCAGGTTAAACGCCCAAATTATTCCTTAAACATTTAAAAAAATTTTACTCATGAAAAAAGAAACATCAAATTTTAATGTGCAGGAGCTGAGAGCCCTGGCTGCACAAAAAATTGCTGCATTTGCAGAAAGCAAAAATGTAATAACCACCGGGCCGGAAAAAGATGAGCTCTCAGGCGGTGAGCCCGTTTTTCTTTTCAGGGGGTATACTGCAGCCGACCCAAATGGAAAAAGCTTTGAAATTGTTTTAAACAAAAGCGGAGCAGAGATTAACAGGGAAGAAGCGGAAAAAGTAGCAGGCAGAAAATTATTTCTCAGCCCTGTAACAGAAGTGGATCCCGGCCTGCTGTTTCCTTTTCCTGCAGCAACCGGAGACATTACTATTTCACCAACAGAAAATCATCTAACGCTTAAAGAATGTGATACCCGGGATGAAGTAATTACGGTAACAATACCCAAGGATTCAAAGAGAAAATTAGATATTTATTTTCTTGCCGACACTACAGGAAGTATGGGAAGTATAATTGCAGCAGTAAAAGCAGGAGTTCCAAGTATCATTGGAGGAATTCCGGCGGGTAATGATATTTTTTATGGTGTTGGTAATTATAAAGATTTTGATCGAATCGATCCTTATGCTTTTCAGCATCAGTTAAATCCTACTGACCCAATTGCCAATTTAGCTGCTATAAGTGGCGCAATAAATGCCTGGAGTGCAAGTGGCGGTTTGGATGTTCCTGAAGCACAGCTATTCGCCCTTGACCAGCTGGCAGAACCACCCGGCGGAAGCATTGGCTGGCGTGCTAACTCAAAACGCATCATCGTATGGTTTGGCGATGAGCCTGGTCACGATCCTTCCGGCGGAGCAACACTGGTATCTGTTATCCCAAAATTACAGACAGAAAATATTTCTGTAATTGCTATTAGTGTTGGCGATAATCAACTCGATGCTACCGGGCAGGCAACTGCAATTACTTCTGCAACAAGTGGCTCATTTCAGTCAGGTATTAATACTACCAACATTGTAAATACTATCATTACAATGATCAACGGCCTCATATCCGTAATTAATAATGTTTCTTTAGTTGCTTCAGGAGGTACTGCCCCATTTGTTACATCTATAACACCTGCTGCCGGCTATGGGCCATTGAAAGGTGATACAGATCATGTGCTAACTTTTAATGTAACTTTTACAGGTGTAAGACCTTGTGATGATACAGACAAGCTTTATTTTGGAAGTCTTGATGTGGTGGCCGATGGAATTGTGGTAGCACAAAAGAAAGTGGAAATAAAAGTACCTGCATGCTGCAAAAAGCGCCGCTATAGCTATAGTGTAAAATATGTAATAGGGCTTCAGGAAACCGGGGATTGCAATTCAAAAAAACCGGTGAATGCCGGGAATTATACTACCGAGATCAATATTCATAACTATCAGCAAAAAAAAGCCAAAATAGAAAAATTTATTGTTCCTGTTATTTTAAAAGGAGAAGCCATTGGACGTGAACCAAATTCTTCAGGCATTGTGGCAAAGGATAATATTGTTTTGCCTCCTTATACTGCTACTATGGATGATACTTTCCGCCTGGCAGAATTATTATATGGAAAGGATGTTCCATGCTCCATTCCTTTAAATATTGGTTTCCTGCATATCATAAGCAATATAGAACTTGCTGTAACTGCAGTATATACTGCCGCTGCCTGTATTAAGGATAAGGAAGGAACCCCATCTATTGAGATAAAAGAAATAACAGGTAAAGCAATACCTGTAGAAGAGGATATTACCAGGGAACCAGGTACTGATATTGCTGGCCGGTAATTTTATTTACACTGCAGAGATCTGGGCACACAATTATGCTTCATATCTGCGCCACTGTTTTTATTAGAGATGACATCTTTTAAAAAGATGTCATCTCTATATTAAGCGCCTTCCACTACATTTATTTCCTCCTCCGTTAACCCATACAGTGCATACACTTTTTCATTGATTTTATCATCCGTATAAACAATACGTTGTTCCAATTGCTGCACTTGCTCAGGTAAGGTGCTGCTTTGTTTTTGTTGCTGGAGTTGCAGCATGGTGGTTACCAACTGAACGATTTCATCGTGGAGGGATTTTTCGGATTTGTTTTGCTCATCTATTTTTTTGATGGGCAACTGAGAAAAATATTGCTTGGTGCATGTGATCCAACCGCCTCTGAAAACATTGCTTACATTTTTAAGAACCCAAAAAAGCAAATTAGAATTTAAAAGTCCTAATAAAAAATGTCGGTTAATATTTTCATTGATAATTGAGATTGAAAATCCGCCGCCAGCCATTAGAGTATATCGATCTTTATTTAAAGGCAGCTCTGTAAAAAGTCCTTTGTCAGCAAGCAAAGGAATTAGAATATCAGCTTTTGAATGCAACAATAAACTTCTTGGTGCACTGAAGGCATACCATTGCTGGTATTGTGCTCTTTCTTCTAATCTTACTCTTTGAGATTTTAAGTAGGAATAAGTTAGAGGGTATGACTTTTTCAATTCCACTTCATCAATGAGAGAAGCTTTCGCATTTAGATGATATGGAAATATTAAAAACTCTTTAGTATCTTTTTTGAAATTATATCTTGAAAAATTTGTTGCATAGATTGGTTTTTTCAAAATTGCTTTTTCCAGATTTATTGTATCTCCATTTGAGGTTGTGTAAGTCCCATCAGGATTTTCCTTAACTATAAAAATAGTATCATTGCCGGTACTTGAACCTCTTGATATTTCACAGGGCAGATCAATCAATTTAACAGATTGGAAATTTAATTTAGTGAGGATATTATTTTCATTCTCTCCCTGAAAACTCCATACATCATTGGAATATTCACTCATTGCTAAGTTGGTAAAATTCAATTCCTCTTTAAGTATTTCTGGATTTACTTTTATATAGTTGAAATTTGTTTTTTTATTGGCGTTTAAAAAAAGAAGGCAGCAGTATGTTGTAGCATTTTCAAATACTTGATTGCTGCCAAAATCTAAAATCTTATCCAAAGCTTTTTGATCAATAATAAAACCTCTCAATCCTCTTCCATAATCTGTATTAAAGAATTTGTTAGGTAAAATAAAACCTAAAAACCCTTTTTTATTAAGAAGTAAAAAACCCTTTTCTACAAAAGCAACATACAAATCATAATTACCATATTCTGCCGATTGGTATTTCTTTTTATAATAGTCTATTGATTCTTGTGAAATATCTTTTAGTGTTTGAATTCTAACATACGGTGGGTTCCCAATCACCGCATCAAACCCTCCCTGCTTAAACACATCCGCAAATCCCTTCTCCCAGCTAAATGGTTTTACTTTCTTTTCCAATGCAGGTTCAAAGTCTATCTGACCGTCGTAAAAATCCAGGTCAATTAAACTGTTACCACTTTTAATATTACTGTCCAGCGTGGGCAGTATGCGTTCTCCAAAACGCATTTCTGCTGTAATACTGCTGCCGGTTTCACCTTCCATACATTTTAACAGGAGGCTCAACTTGGTTACTTCCACGGCCTGTGTGTCTATATCCACACCGTAAATATTGTTGAGTAAAATTTGCTTCTTTAATGCGGTGGTTAAATTGCCATCGGGTGTAAGCGGCAGTTTGTTTCGTTCTTTAATGGCATCGTTTCTTTGTTTCTCATTATAGGCTGTACTGTTTTGTGCAATGCTGGTAAGTCTTTCAAAATCGGGTTTGTATTCCAGCATATGCCAGTTTAATAAATATTGATAAGCGCCTAATAAAAAGCTGCCACTGCCACAGGCAGGGTCCACAATTTTTAGTTTGGCAACATCCGCTGGTTTTTTACCATCGGCTAATTTGCCTACGGTGTTTTCTACGATGTATTCTACTATGTATTGCGGTGTATAATACACACCACCTGCCTTGCGTACTTCGGGCTTTTCTTCAATGGTGGCACGGTGCCCGGCAGATAGTTTTATCTGCTTGCCCAAAAACTGTTCGTAAGCGCTGCCCAGTATTTCTACACTCAGCACACTAAACTCATACGGGCTGATGGGATAATACAATTCACTGATAATGGACTTAATGGTTTTATTATCTATCAGCACATTCAGGCTGATGGTATCTTTCTTAAAATCAAAGAGGCCGCTGTTGTATTTACTGTCGGCTTCTTTAAAATAGCTAAACAGGCTGGCGTAATAGTTTTCTCCATTTAATAAATGCTTGAGCCTTCCATATTCTTCCACGCCACGGTCTTCAGCAATGCGTAAAAATATAAGGCGGTCAAGGGTTTGCTGTACTACAAAATTCAGTTCGTCTTCATTTAAGTTTTCGTTACGCAGTGCAATGTTCAGCGCCAGTTGCTTTCTCCATTCATCAAGGCTGATCAAAAATTCTCTGTCAACCGTGGCGGTGCCTTTTTTATTTTTATCTGCTGCAATAAATTTATCAAAGCTCCCTTTCAATACCCTTTCTTTGGAGAAAGTATCCCAGATAAAATCAAACTCCCTTAAGTATTCTTTGTAGGTTAAATATTTTATTCGCCCCACAGATGGCTTGTCGGTGGCGTTGGGTTTTTTATTACAATCGTAAATGGCAAATTCCTCAAAGTCGGTTAAAATACTGATAGGTAGTTTGGCACTCCATGCATAGCGGCGTACCTGGTAAGCAGGCAGTACTTCTTCTTTTACCAGCACACTGGGTTTCTTGGCTTCCACAAAAAATAACCGCTTGCCACCGGCCAGTTTAAAAGAGTAATCCGGTGCCTTGGTGGCAGCACCCACTTTCACCCTGTCTTCATGTATCACTTCCCGATAAGCTTCTGCATTGCCCTGGCTATTGTCCATATCCCAACCCAGCGCTTTAAAAAAAGGATCAATAAAATCACGGCGGGTGAGTGTTTCGTTGTAGTCTGCTTTTTTGTAAGAAGCTATCTGTTCATCAAATCGTGTAACAAGGTCTTCTATAATTTTATAAGCAGCGTCTTTAGAAATCATGTGTTGGAATAAGTATTTCAAATATAGGTTAAAAGAAAAGAGGTGACATCTTTTAAAAAGATGTCACCTCTCTCAAGGAATTACTCAAACGGTTCTTCCGGCAGCTTATTCAAATTCTTTACAAACCTTTTTTCATTGAAAGGTTGCTGATGCTTCATAATATTAAAAATTTCCACTGCTATACATTGACCAATATAGATTTTAGCATTTGCTTCACTGATACCCAATGCCAGCAGCCGGTTGTAAGTTTGGTTGGTTTCCGGCGACTTGTTATCCCTGATCTGGATTTCCACCGCCTGTAGTATTTCTGCTTTGAGTGTTTCGTTTAGCTGCATGATTTTATTTTTATAGAGATGACATCTTTTTAAAAGATGTCATCTCTGGCCCAGGTACTATTCATCATCATCAATACCAACATCGCTATTATAATAATAGTCACTCATCCCTTGGGCATCAATGAATGGTTGCAGACCTCCAAACCATTCCAGTATTTCTTCCCTGCAAAGTTGTGTCGGTTGGTTTGATAACATCTAAAATCCGCAAGCCTTAAAACAATTCATAAATCTACCTTAGCTTTTGGATATGTTTTGCAAAAATGTGTAATAGATGGCAGAAATTGATTTT
>JAYVLZ010000015.1:0-3775 GCA_043759175.1 Chitinophagaceae bacterium
AATAAAAATGAATATGGAAAATCAGCATTGCTTTTATCCTGGTATATTTTAATTAATCAATACTCCTTCTTTAAATATATCACTGATGCCTTAACTTTAGAGCCTTCAAAAAAAATTGCAATGAAAAAATTACTGCTCCTGCTGCTGTTCTTTAAAACAACAATATCCACTGCACAACGGGCGGAGAATATCATCATCATTACTACAGACGGTTTCCGCTGGCAGGAAGTATTCACCGGCATGGACAGTATTATAGCGAACGACAACAGTTTTAACCAGGCAGACAGTACAGGCATCTTTAATAAATACTGGGCTAACACCCCTTTAGAAAGAAGAAAAAAACTGATGCCTTTTTTGTGGAGTACAATCGAAAAATATGGCCGGATATATGGTAACAGAACGGTGGATAACAAAGTAAATGTGGCCAACCGTTATTGGTTTTCCTATCCGGGATACAATGAAATTTTTACCGGCTACCCGGATACGTTAGTCAATAGTAATGACTATAAGCCCAATCCCAATACCACCTTGCTGGAATTTTTAAATAAGCAGGCAAAATTTAAAAACAAAGTAGCAGCGTTTGGAGCATGGGGTGCATTTAGCCGGATTTTAAACAGGGACAGAAGTGGTTTACCTGTAGTGAATGCTTTTGATACCCTGCAAACAAAAAATGCAACAGCAAAAGAAATATGGCTGAATAAAATGCTGCAGGACTCTTACAAACCATATGGTGATGGTGAATGCCTGGATGTATTTACACATTATGCAGCACTGGATTATTTACAAACAAAAAAGCCAAAAGTGCTGTATATTTCCTATGGTGAAACGGATGAATGGGCACATGAGGGCCGGTACAAAGACTATTTAAATGCTGCCATCCAGGTGGATAAATGGATACAGGATATCTGGAATTATATACAAAGCGATCCACAGTATAAAAATAAAACCGCACTATTTATCACCACCGATCATGGTCGTGGAGATTTTGTAAAAAAAGAATGGACCAGTCACGGAGCTGATATAACAGGTGCTAATGAAATTTGGTTTGCTGTAATGGGACCGGGAATTAAAGCAACAGGAGAAGTGAAAAAGCAGGATCAGTTATTTCAGCAGCAATTTGCACAAACAATGGCAACTTTATTAGGAATTAATTTTACTTGCGAACACCCGGTGGGTGAAAAGATTGAATTGAATAAAGAGTAATTTTTAAAACTTATTTTAATAGATAAACAAAAAATATCCCATATCAACTTTTATGGAAGTAACCATCAGAAGAGCTACACTGAACGATGCAGCGGCATTATCAGCATTAGGCAAACAAACTTTTTTTGACACCTTCACCGGCACTTGCACCGAAGAAGACATGCAGGAATTTCTGCAGGAATATTTTAATGTGGACCAGGTTAAAAAAGAGCTGTCCAACGAGAATGATTTTTTCTTTTTTGCAGAAATAGAAAGCGTTCCCGCAGGCTATCTAAGAATAATGGAAGACTACAGCAATTTTGAACTGATGAAAAAATGGAAGGCGCTGGAGTTGAAAAGAATTTATGTTGACAAAAATTTTCTTGGAAAAGGGATTGCACAACAAATGATCAATTTTGTTGAATGCTTCGCCAAGGAAAATAAGTATGAAGTAATTTGGCTGGGTGTATGGGAGTATAATTTGAGAGCAAAAAGATTTTATGAAAAAAGTGGCTTTAACGATTCAGGGTATACACATGATTTCCCGATTGGCAATACGCCGCAAACTGATAACTGGTTTTGGAAATTTTTGAATGGATAAAAGAATAAACTTATCTGCCAAAAAATTTGTTAACCGCCTCTATGCGGTTGGATACGTGGAGTTTTTCATATACATGATAAACATGCTTCTTTACTGTTTCGGGACTGATAAAAAGCTGGTCGGCAATTTCCTTATATAATAGTCCTTTTGCAAGCATTTCTAAAATTTCTTTTTCCCTTCTGGATAATGCCTCCAGGTGATTCTGAATTACCGGGGTGGTTTCTAATACTGCCGGTTTATGCTGAAACGCTGCCACTACTTTTCTTGCTATCTGGCTGCTCATTGGGGCGCCACCATCCCGAAGTTCCTTGATCGCATCCAGCATTTTATTAGGCGCCGTTTTCTTAAGTATATATCCACTGGCGCCTGCTGTTAATGCTTCAAATATTTTCTCATCTTCTTCCAGCACCGTACACATCATGAACAAAATTTCAGGATGCGATTCTTTCAATATCCGCACACATTCAATACCATTAATACCCCCACCCAGGTTAATATCCATCAGTACCACATCCGGTTTAGCATCCGGAATCAGCACCAGCGCTTCTTCGCCATTAATACAGGAGCATGATAATTCATACCCTTTAGACATTTCGATTATCTGCTCTAAAGCATTGCGAATGTCACTATTGTCTTCTACTATTGCTACAGATATACTTATACTCATACCACAAAGGTGGAATAAAATATCTTGTTGTACAATACCCCAAAGAGGTAATATTTTAGAAACGGAAAGTAGGAAAAAGGCAATAAGAAATAATGAACAAGGAACAAGGAATAACGAACAAGGAATTGAAATCCCTGAACATCAAACTTCAAACATCAAACATCAGACATCGAATATCAGACATCAAAAAGATACCTGTAATAAAAATTTATCCTTAAAAAAAGGTTCAGCAAATAATTTTTCTATCTCCCAAACCATCGGCTTGCATTGACTTTCAACTATCTCTGCAGCAAGGTCTCCGCCTTTAAGGCAAATGAGCCCGCCGGGACTTCCACCTTTTTTAAGCAGCGGTTTGCTCCACCTCCACAAATCTTTTAACGGCGCCACTGCTCTTGATATCACCACATCAAATTTCCCCGCAGGGCCCTGTGGGCTGTCTTTAATGTCTTCTGCCCGGGTATGCTGTGTGCTGATATTTGTAATACCGATTGCTTCTGCCACCGCATTTACCACTTTCAATTTTTTATTAATGCTATCCACTAAATGAAAATGAGTATCCGGAAAAAATATCGCCAATGGTATACCCGGGAACCCTCCGCCACATCCCAGATCCAGTATTTGTGTTCCGGGTTTAAATTCAAACTGTGTGGCAATAGCTAATGAATGCAGTACATGGTGCTCATAAAAATGATCCATGTCTTTTCTTGATATTACATTGATCTTTTCATTCCACTCAGAATACAATGGTTTTAATGCAGCAAATTGTTCTTGCTGAACATTAGTAAAATCATCAAAATATTTTAAGAGTATTTCCATTCGTGAATAAAATCAGTTTATCATTTAACTCATCTCCATTCTCTTGCAGGCTTTTTGAATAAGGTAAATGAAAAAATGAAATAGTAAAAAAACATCCAGATATCAAAGAATAAAAATAATGGGTAAATATCTTTTTCATCCAGCTTTTTAGCTACCGGGTAAAAAATAAATAACTGCAATAAAAATCTTACAGCAAAAACCACCAAAGCCCATTGCCAGTTAAAAAATATCATTGATAAAATAAATAATGGATAAAAAACAAAATGAGAAAATGAATAAAGCCCCAGCAAAAATTTATGCAATGGTTTGTAAAATTTACCCGTGGTGTAATGTCTTCTTTTTTGTTTAAACCATTGATCCCAGGTGTTAGGAGGTTCACTCAGCGTAAATGTATCCTTATCAATATTGATCCTGGTATTTTTTTTAGTTGCCGCCACATTAATAAAAAGATCATCATCGCCACTGGCTACATGATTGTGTGCAGAGAATCCTTTGTGCCTGAAAAAAAT
>JAYVLZ010000016.1:0-10668 GCA_043759175.1 Chitinophagaceae bacterium
CTTCTTTCTCTTTGCCATATTCTTCTATATCGTTCCAATCTTCTGCACCACAGATAACCGCCGCTATGGTAATGAAAACAATGTCTATTAATTTATGCTCCTTTTTATGCTCTTTGGTCCGGGGGTCGGTAAGTTGTGTAAAGTGTTCGATAATGCTTGACATAGTTTTTTATGCAAAAACCAGCTTCTATTCCAATTAACAATCTAATCTTAATCCACCGATGGGGATAACCTTAAAAATTTTAATGCGTTTGCCCTGATAGTAATATTTACCCTATCACTAACTGATGTCATTCCGGTTTTGACTGTACCGCCTCCATTTCTCAATTAATTTTTCCATATCATGCGGTACATTGCTTTCAAAATGTACAGGCTGTCTTGTAGTTGGATGGATAAAGCCGAGTTCTTTTGCATGAAGTGCCTGCCTTTGGCAAATGGCAAAACAATTATCAACAAATTGTTTGTATTTGGTAAAGATGGTGCCTTTTACAATTTTATCACCACCATAAAAATCATCATTAAATAATGGATGGCCGATGTATTGCATATGCACTCTTATCTGGTGTGTACGACCGGTTTCCAGCCTGCATTCCACCAGTGTTACATAATTAAAACGCTCCAGCACTTTATAATGGGTGATGGCATCTTTTCCATGTTCACCATCTGGATAAGTAGTAAATAATTTCCTGAAACGCTGGTGCCTGCCCACATGTCCGGTAATGGTTCCTTCTTCATTTTCAAAATCACCCCATACTAAAGCTACATATCTCCGGTGAACGGTATGATTAAAAAATTGTTTTGCCAGATCCGTCATTACCTTCGGCGACTTTGCCAGTACCAATAAGCCGGTAGTATTTTTGTCTATCCGGTGTACCATTCCAAATCTTGACAATTCATTTTCGTTCAATGAAGGATTTTGTTGTTTGAGATACCACGCCACACCATTAATTAAAGTGCCACTGGGGTTACCACTGCCCGGATGAACAACCATGCCTGCAGGTTTATCAATTATAAGGATATTTTCATCTTCGTATATAATACTTAAAAGAATATTTTCTGGAATGATCTCATTGCTCTCCGGGTTGCGGTTATCAAAAACGACGATCTTATCGTAGGGTTTTATTTTATAATTTGCTTTTACAGGTTTATCATTTACCAATACCATTTCGTTTTCAATACCCTGCTGAATTTTATTCCTGGTGGCTCCTTCAATACGGGCCATTAAAAATTTATCTATTCTCAGTGGTTCCTGCCCCCTGCTAATTTCCAGCGTTAACTTTTCAAAAAGGTCTTCACTTTCTGCAATTTCTTCTTCGTTAATTATTTCTTTTTCTTTATTCATTGAATAATGGAATTGCGTAAATTATTTTGAATCAATTTTATTAATAAACCTCAAACCTTCAAACCTCAAACACAAACTTCAACCTTCAACCTCAAACCTTCAGCCTTCTTATCTTTGCAAAATAAATCAATTGGATTGGATAAGCAGACAGTAACATATAAAGATTTAGGCAAGGTAAGCTATAAAGATGCATGGGATTACCAGGAATATCTGTTGCAGGTAAATGTAAAAACCAAGTCGTTGCAGATGAATAATAAAAAAGCGATGGCTGAACCTGGCACTCAGACGTTGAATGAAGATGATTTACTCACCAGGGATTTACCCAATACATCGCTTATAGATACCAAAAATCATTTCCTGCTTTGTGAACATCCGCCTGTATATACATTAGGAAAAAGTGGCGATAGCAGTAATATTCTTATCACTGAAGAAGAGATGAAGAAAAGGCAAATTGAATTTTACAAAACCAACCGGGGAGGCGATATTACATTTCATGGACCGGAACAAGTTGTTGGTTATCCTATTTTAGATCTGGAAAAATTTTATACTGATATTGGCAGGTATTTAAGAGAACTGGAAGAAGTGATCATTTTAACTATTGCAGAGTATGGCATCCGGGGACAAAGAAGTAAAGGTGAAACCGGGGTATGGATCGATCCGGAAAAACCTGGTAAAGAAAGAAAGATCTGTGCAATGGGAGTAAGATGCAGCCGCTGGATTACCATGCATGGTTTTGCTTTGAATGTTAATACTGATCTTTCCTATTTTGACAATATTATCCCGTGCGGTATTTTTAACAAGCAGGTAACTTCAATAGAAAAAGAACTGGATACTAAGGTTGATATGAATGAAGTGAAGGAAAAAATTTGCAGGAATTTTGAACAGGTTTTTAATGCCCGCCTGTCAAGATAAAATTATTTCTTATTATTTAAATGGCCTGTTCAATTCATTTGGCGGAATACCCGGTTTTCCTTCTTTTGGGATATAAAATTTATTTTTTTCTTTCAGTATCCCATTATCAAACAGTTTAAAATAAAACCAGCCTGCATGTTTGAAATTAACTTTCTCAATGATCAGGTAAGGCTCAGCTATTTTTTTAATTTCAAAAATCATGTTATCCTTTTCATCAAAAAATTTTACTGAAAAACGATTGCCTGAAACCACGGCCAGATCAAGGATGATATTATTATCTTTTCCTGTATAAATAAATTTACTCGCCACAAATAAATTCTTTGGTGGGGGAGGCGGGGGTAGTGGTAATGGCGAAGGTACCCGGTATAGTTTTGTTCCTGGTGTAGTGCCGGGTATTGTTTTTGTTAGTGGTGCCGGTATAGATGTAATGCTTTCAGGTGAAGCCGGTGTATTAACTTCCCGTCTATTTTCAATCTCATATGAATTCCCCACAGCCGAATCTTTAACGGGTCTATAAGATTTTGAAAAAATGTACCGGCCTCCTTCAAACGCAACAAACACACGATAGAACACATATGCAGTTGGCTCTTTGTTATCAACAAAACCATTTTCCCTGTTCATAGGCTCTAATACAGATCCAATAGTAGTAAAATTTTTTATACTATCGTATGACCGCTGGATATTTATGGTGCTGATGTTTGCTCCATAATTATTTTTCCAGCTTACAATAATTTTATTACTGATATTCTTCACACTTATTTTTGGCAGCGTATCCTGGCAAAGGCATCTGCTGCCGGTGGAAATTAAAAAAAGAAAAAATATATACCGCAACCTTATCATATCTGTACGCAGGTAAATGTTTAAAGTGTTTGAAGCAAAGATAATGGCATCACTGATTATTTAAAAAGTTAAAGCAGATACTGGTAAAGACAGGTTGCCCTGCAATCCCCCTGTATGTATGCAAACTACTTCACTCCCTTTTGCAAAAAAATTATTGCTCACCAAATCAAATACAGCATACAACATTTTTGCTGTATATACAAAGTCGGTGGGTAATTCAAATTGGCTGTAGATGTTATTCATAAAACTGATGAGTGCTGTATTCTTTTTTGCATACCCGCCAAAATGATATCCGTATTCAATATGCAGTTCTTCATTGTTAAATTTTCTTCCTGTTAAATATTCAATCCTGTATTCCATATCTGAAATACCTTTCAATACTGGAATACTGATGACCTGCTGATGGTTTTTTTTACTTAGCAATAAACCCGCTATGGTAGTGGCAGTACCGGAAGCACAGCAGATATGTGTGCTGGCATCTTTTACATAATTCATTATTAAAGATGCTCCCTTCGCCCCTAATGGATGATACCCGCCTTCAGGTATTATTACACCTTTGCCAAATTCCTTTTCTATATTTTTAAAAAAATCTTCACTGTTTTTGTGGTCATAATCATGCCTGCTGATAAATTTTAACTGCATGCCATATTTAATGCAATCCTGCAAAGTATTAGAAAGTTCTCCAGGTCTTTCACCTCTTACTATTCCGGTGCATGGAATGTTTTTTATTTTGCAGGCATAAGCTGTGGCTACTAAATGATTGGAATATGCACCACCAAAAGTTATTACCGGCTTTTCATTCTCAATATTTGACTGTTCTATAAAATAGTACAACTTGAATAATTTATTGCCAGATATTACAGGGTGTATTTTATCCATTCGCAATACGGATAAGCTTACCTGCTTTTCTTTAAGCAATCGATTGTGTAAGGTATCTGTGGTTATATTTAAATTATCAGGAAGCATTTTTTTTCTTAGTTGTGCGTTTGCAGTATTTTCGCTGCGGCAATTTCCAACTTTATTGACAAATTAAAATTTTTATATGCAACCCACATTGGTAGTATTAGCGGCTGGTATGGCAAGTCGTTACGGCAGTATGAAACAAACGGAGGGATTTGGCCCGGGAGGAGAAACAATTATGGAGTATTCTATTTATGATGCCATTCATGCAGGATTTGGCAAAGTGGTTTTTATTATCAGGGAAGAATTTGTTGACATGTTCAGAGAATTATTTGGAAACAAGTTGTCGTCAAGAATTAAAGTAGATTATGTATTCCAGGAATTATCAAAATTTACAAACCGTCCTGTACCTGATGAAAGAAAAAAGCCCTGGGGCACAGCGCATGCGGTGCTTTGTTGTAAAGGAACAGTGAATGAACCCTTTGCTGTGATTAATGCAGATGATTTTTACGGAAGAGACAGTTTTGTTAAGGCATATAATTTTTTAACCAATGGCGCCAGCAAAAACCATTACGCCATCATTGGATATGAATTGAAAAAAACGCTCAGCGATAATGGAAGCGTAAGCCGTGGTGTTTGTAATGTGGATGCAGCAGGCAATTTAATTGATATAAATGAGCGCACTAAAATTTACCGCCACGAAAATGGTTCCATTACTTACGAAGATGAAAATGGTTTGCATGAAGTAAACGAAGATGCCAGCGTAAGTATGAATTTCTTTGCATTTGCACCCAACTTTATTGATCAGTGCGAAAATTATTTTAGTGAGTTTTTAGATGAGGAGATCAATAATCCCAAAGGCGAATTTTTTATACCGCTTGTAGTGGATAAGGTAGTTAAAAGTGGACAGGCGGAGGTAAAAGTGATACCTACTGCTGAACAATGGTTTGGGGTAACTTATAAAGAAGATGCACCTGGTGTGCAGGCAAGTATTGACAAGCTGGTTGCTGATGGTGAATATCCGGCAAAACTGTGGAGTTAATAAATTAATGCTGCAAACAGCTTATTAGCACGATTCTAAAAATAAACTGGCTAAAAGAAAAAAGGTTGCACAATAACAGTGTAACCTTTTTCATTGGGGTTATATTTTAAGGCTTTATTATTTAGTTACCCACCACCACGAAAACAAACTCTTCCATCTTTTTTACCTGCAGTACCCTGTCAACTCCTTTTAAGGCATTACTGGAAGGTGTTTTAATAGATTGTTCCTTTTCATCCAGTTTTTTTATCTGGTCAAGCAATTTGAAAATATTTTTTGATTTGGCAGCATATACCACACCATCTGCTTTTGAATCTTTGGCAGTGATGATTCCTATTATTTCGCCATTGCGGTTAATAACCGGTCCGCCACTATTTCCAGGGTTAGCTGAAACAGTCAACTGGTAGGCGGTAGAATCACCATTATTACCAGACTTGGCACTTACATAACCCTCGCCATATACAATTTCATTTCGGGGAAAACCTAATGTGAAAAATTGCTCTCCAAGATCTGAATTGGCTCTTTTGATAGAGTAAGGAAGGTTAGAAATTGTTTTATAGGCAGTGTCATTAATTTTCAGGATTGCCAAATCAACATTGTTATCTGTATATATTGAACTTGCGCTGAAATAGTCACCCTTGTTGTTTTCAACATAAATGTTTTTCATCTTGCTGATAACATGGGCATTGGTAACCAGGTATCCTTTGCCATCAATCAAAAAACCTGTACCTCTGAAATCTACCTTTGGTTCAACTTTTACAGGAAAGTTAGGCAGTGCTGAGGGCTTATTTTTTAAAATGCTAACATCACGATTTGTTTTATTGATTTCTTTAACCAGGTACTCGTAATTATTATTGTATTTTTTTGTATAAGTAACTGTGAGTGCCAGTGTGAGAAGAGAAATAAAACCTGCAATAGATGCAGCAACAGCCATATTCCGCTTATACCTGTTCCATAGCTGCACAACTTTTGCTTTACCTGCTAATTTGGGTCGGCTGATAGCACCTTCCTCAGTTAATTTGGCTTCAACCTCAAGAAGTGTATGTTTAAATGATTTAACAGCGCCATATTTTTCCAGGCCATGCAGGAAATAAGTATGTTCCACCACGCTCTGGTCAATTTCAGGATTGCTTTTGCGGAGGTCTTCGAAAAAAACCTTCTCCTGAGGGGTCATTTCACCATTCAGATAGCGTTCAATTGTTTCCAGCAATATTATCTCATCCATCCTTAAGCATTTTTATATTGTGCAAAAAATAATTTCTTCAGCCTTACCAAACATTTATACTTCTGTGTTTTTGCATTGTCGGCATTGGTGTAACCAAATTCTTCTGATATATCCTGCATACTTTTTTTTTGAAGGTAGTAGGCATCCAGCAAACTTTTACAAGGTTCTCCAATTTTACCAAGCGCATGTTCCATTAATATAAAATCTGCATTTCTTTTTTCATGCTCACCAATCTCTTCTTCCACAGGAACCACCTCTTCAATGCTTTCAATCTGTGTATTATATTTATTAAGCTGTTGTAATCTTTTAAGCCATAAACGCCTGCATACGGAATATACATAAGTTTTAATTTTGCAGTTTAACGAAAATGTTGTGTCTGTTGACTTTTCATACAGCACAACCATCGCTTCCTGAAAAATATCACGGGCCTCATCCACTGATCCACTATTATTCAATATAAATGACTGGATCATGGTATAGTTTTCCCGATAAATTGCTTCTACAGCTGCTTTATTGTTACCGGCCATTCCCTTCAATAATAATTGATCCTTCTCTAGATTCTCTAAATTATTCACCAGTCTTGTTATTAATACGTTTATAAGTGTAATAGTAACCCAAAACAATCAAAAAAAAAATTTTTGAGAAAGTTGGGTTACTTTTTTTTGAGGCAGGTATTAACCATCATAAATCACAAATTTAAAAAACTAAAAAATGAAAAAAGTACTTTTTGTATTCGCTATCGCTGCAGCTTTCGCAGCTTGTAATGATTCTGCTTCATCTACTGAAACAACAAAAGACACAACTACTGTAGTTACAGCAGACACGTCAACAGTAATTAAAGAAACAACTGTTACTACAGATACTTTGAACAAATCTGATATGAAAGTTGATTCTACTAAGAAAGTTGATTCTCTGAAGAAATAATTCAAAACCGGTTAGTTGCTTGCAGAAAATAACCGGTTCTATATAAGAATTTTTCATATGGCAAGCAATCGTTAAAAGACGCCCCTATTCTTAGGGGCGTCTATTTTTATTTGAGTATTATTTTTTAAAAATTTATATAAAAACCACTTCTGATGAAATGTTTCCAATTATTTTGATAATAAATTGGAAAAAATATTGGCAGATATATTTTTCTTTACTACTTTCGGTGCTCAATATGACAAACACAACAAAATATTCCCAATTTTATTTTAGCTATTATTTTAGAAATAGACCGGGAGTCTTTTGTTAACCATTTACACAAAAAAGAAATTAACATACAAAGATTCCCGGCTAAAAGGCTGGGATTTTTTTTGCCCCTATCCCCTAAAGGGGGGATTATGTGGAGTATAATAAATCAAATTGATTAATGAAATGAGTACTCAGGATAAAATAAAAAATGCTTCTGTATTTATACCCCCCTTTAGGGGACAGGGGGGTGTTAAAGTTTCTATCCAGGGATTTGAAGGCAGTTTTCACCAGGAAGCTGCCCGGCATTTTTACGGAAAAGATGTGGAAGTGATCTGTTGTGCCACATTTAGGGAAGTAGTAAAAATTGCAGGCAATAAAAAAGAAAGCAATGGTGGAATGATGGCGATTGAAAATTCAATTGCCGGCAGTATTTTGCCAAACTACAACCTGTTACAAAAAAGTAACCTGAAAATAATTGGTGAAGTTTACCTGCAGATAAAACAAAACTTATTAGTGAATCCAGGTGTTAAACTGGAAGACATAAAAGAAGTACACAGTCACCCAATGGCCATTCAGCAGTGTTTTGGTTTTTTAGACAAGTATAACTGGAAACTGGTGGAAACAGAAGATACTGCTCTTAGTGCAAAACACATTCACAAGCACCACAGTAAACATATTGCAGCAATAGCAAGCAGACTGGCTGCGGAAATTTATCAGTTGGATATGATCGCCCCAAATATTCATACGCTCAAAAATAATTATACCCGGTTTTTGGTATTGCAAAGGTCAGAAGCTGCACAGGAAATAGAAGGGGCCAATAAAGCATCTATTAATTTTCATACAGATCATTCAAAGGGAAGCCTGGCAAGGGTATTGACAAACATTGCAGAGGCTGGTATTAATTTAAGCAAACTGCAATCCATGCCTATTCCGGGAAGTGATTTCAAATATTCCTTTCATGCCGACCTTGAGTTTGATTCAAAAGATCAACTGATGAATGCATTAAAAGATGTAAAAGAAAGAACAGAGGAATTACAAGTGCTGGGAGTTTATAAAAATGGTAAATTACCCCAACCCTCTAAATGGGCTTAAATACATTTTTTATTTATGCAGACAGCAAAAAGATTAGATGGAATTGGTGAATATTATTTTTCTCAGAAACTGAGGGAAATTGATGAGCTCAATAAGGCTGGAAAGAACGTTATCAATTTAGGTATTGGCAGCCCCGATTTACCGCCACATCCTGAAGTGATAAAGACATTGCATGAAGAAGCATTGAAACCTAACCAGCATGCATACCAGAATTATAAAGGAAGCCCGGTATTAAGAAACGCTATTTCTAAATGGTACAAAAAATGGTACAGCGTAGAACTGAATCCTGATACAGAAATACTACCATTGATCGGAAGCAAGGAAGGTATTATGCATATTTGTATGACGTATCTGGAAGAAGGTACAGCAGTGCTGGTGCCCAATCCGGGGTATCCAACTTATTCAGCGGCATTAAAAATCTCCGGCGCCACACCTTTGTTTTATGATTTGAAAAAAGAAAATAATTATTTTCCTGATTTTGATCAGTTGACAGAGTTGGTAAATGAAGGCACAAAATTATATGGTAAAGGGGTAAAGATTTTGTTTGTTAATTATCCTCAAATGCCAACAGGACAATTACCTTCAAAAGAATTATTTGAAAAATTGGTGGCATTTGCAAAGCAGCATTATATTTTATTGGTGCATGATAATCCATACAGTTTTATTTTGAATAATAACCCGATGAGTTTGCTGAGCGTGGAAGGAGCAAAAGATGTAGCCATTGAGCTAAACTCCTTAAGCAAATCTCATAATATGGCAGGATGGAGAGTAGGCATGATGGTGGGTGCAAAGAATAAAATTGACGAAGTGCTGAGGTTTAAAAGCAATATGGACAGTGGCATGTTTTTACCATTGCAACTGGCTGCTGCAAAAGCGTTGGAATTAGAACAGGACTGGCATGATGAGGTGAACAAAGTGTACAAGGCCAGAAGAGAAAAAGTATTTCAATTATTGAAATTACTGGGTTGTGAATTCGATACCAACCAGGCAGGTATGTTTGTATGGGCTTCTATTCCGGTTAAATATAAAGATGGGTATGAGCTCAGTGATGAAGTGTTACATACTGCAAGTGTATTCATCACACCGGGTGGAATTTTTGGTAGCGCAGGAAATGATTTTATAAGAGTAAGTCTTTGCAGTCCGGAGCAAAAAATTGAAGAAGCAATTAATAGAATTAAAGCAAGATCATGTTTGATAAAGTAACCATAGTAGGTGTTGGTTTGATAGGAGGCTCATTGGCCCTGGCCATGAAGGAAAAAGGTTTTGCCAAAAAAATAATTGGCGTTGGACGTCCTCAGGGAAGTATAGAAAAGGCATTGGAACTTGGATTGATTGATGAAGTGCTGCCACTGGAAGAAGCTGTAAAACAAAGCGATTTTATTTATGTATCTATACCTGTGGATGTAACCGTTGGCGTTACACTGCAAATAATGAACATGATTAATGAAAAACAGATTGTGGCAGATGGGGGGTCAACAAAATTTACTTTATGTAATGCGTTAAAAGATCATCCGGTGCGTAAGCGTTTTGTAGCAACACATCCCATGTGGGGTACGGAGTACAGTGGGCCGGAAGCCGCTGTGAGTGGGGCTTTTGAAGGAAGAGCCTGTGTGATTTGTGAGAAGAATAAAAGTGATACAGATGCAGTGAAAAAGGTGGAGGGAATATATAAGAATCTTGGAATGCACATTGTTTACATGGATGCTTACAATCATGATATACATGCAGCATACGTGAGCCATATATCACACATTACTTCTTTTGCTTTGGCCAATACGGTGCTTGAAAAAGAAAGAGAAGAAGATGCCATTTTTGAATTGGCAGGTGGAGGTTTTGAGAGTACGGTTCGTTTGGCAAAAAGTAACCCTGCTATGTGGGCACCCATCTTTATGCAGAACCGGGAAAATGTGCTGGACGTTTTGAATGAACACATCACTCAGCTGAGAAAATTTAAAGCAAGTTTAGAGAAAGAAAATTTAGAATATTTGACAGAGCTGATGACAAATGCGAATAAGATAAAAAAGATTTTAAAATAAAAGCCTCCCCACTCCCGATAAATCGCATTGGCGTAAAGTTAAGGGAAATGCACATAGGTGGAAAAGTAGTGTGGTATTGGTTTTAAAAAGAAAAAGCAACTTGTAGTTC
>JAYVLZ010000017.1:0-6066 GCA_043759175.1 Chitinophagaceae bacterium
TTCTCTTTGCCACATATTTCTCGATCCCCCCCAGCACTTCCATCTGTACTTCTATCTCAGCAATCCTTGTATCTGCCTGCCGGAGTTTGTTTAAATACATGGAGCCTTCTTCGCTTAAGTCAACAATATGTTCTGTTGTTTTGTACGCCTCCATTTTTTTCTCTACGCCAGTCAATTCATCTGATATTAAGTTTAATCTTCCATCCAGGAAACGTTGTGTGTTTTCATAAATACGGCTTTTATAATCTACCAAAGAACTGCCATACACACTGATCAGTGTATTGAGAATAAGCACAGCCCTGTCTGGGAAAGCATCTACATAACCAATATCAACAATAGATGATTGTTTGGAGATAGGGGTAACAGACAAGGCTCCCTTTATTGCACGTGCAGTTGATGAAACGGGCTGTACGGTGACTAACCACTTTTCGGTTCCCATAGCACCTCTGTAATGTTCGTTGATATGCCAGCGGATATTACCGAAATAACTTGTTATCAATGTATCAACGGGGTAAAGCTTTCCATTAAAATTGATATGATTGCCCACAATTTTCACCTCCCCACCAACAGCAGATCTTATTGAATCCGGGTATTGCAATTCGAGTTTAACAGGAAGATTGTTATATGCCTGCCCTTTCTTGATATTTCCCTGTTGGCTGTAGCTTACGTTTAACTGCAAATGACTGACAACCTTTTTAAGCATATCTGTAGATCTTATGATCTCTATCTCTCTTTCTAATTCAGATGAAAGATTTCTTGTATCCAGTTTAATGATCTCCTGAAGATTGGCACTTTTTTGCTGGGAATCATCGTTTACCACCACTCTTGCTTTTACCTGGTAAATATTTATAGAATACCGAAGGAATAAATAACCTGTGAGCGTTCCCAATGCAATTGCTAAAACTATTAATGGCCAAAATGGAATGATCCTGAAAAAAAAATGTTGCAGTTGCTGATTTTTTTCCAATGGATTTTCCTGAACTTCAAAATCAGCTATATAGTCTGAATTGGGAATATTTGTTGCCATTAATATTTGCTTGAATTTAGCTGCCTGTTTATATGGAAGAGATTATAAAAAACTTTTAATGGGTATTTAAATTAGCGTTCCAGCCAATAAAGTAAAAATATGTTTTTATTCTCTGGAGCGAAACAGTCACAACAGTCAAAATGACCTGTTTGCATTAAATTTTAATTTATGTATGGTTCCGCTTATTTAAAACCAACAAATATATTATGCCTTCAGATCAAGTGAGTTTCCATTCAGGATATATACATCGCCGGTTTTAGGACAACTATATTCACCAGAGCCGGATAGGGGAAGTCTTATGCGTTCTCCAAAGCGTGACATCCATCCTTTTTGTTTACCGGGAACCCCAACAATTAATGCAAATGCCGGAACATCTTTATTCACCATCGTTCCTGCACCAATAAAAGCATACTCACCAATAGTAACTCCGCAAACTATGGTACAGTTAGCCCCAAGAGTAGCTCCCCGTTTTACCAGTGTATCTTTAAATTCATCTTTGCGATTAATAAAAGCACGGGGATTGTATACATTGGTAAATACCATACCCGGTCCGCAAAAAACATCGTCTTCCAAAATAACATTATCATACACAGAAACACCATTCTGGATCTTTACACTATTTCCAATCACTACTTTATTACCTATAAATACATTTTGTCCCAATACACAATTTTCGCCAATCACTGCCCCGGAACTTACATGCACCCAATGCCATATTTTAGTGCCTGAGCCTATTTGGGCACCCTCATCCACCAGGGCGGTTTCATGCCGGAAAAAACTCATACAGCATACTTTTTAAGAAAGGGATGGAAATCTCCAACAATGCCTTTTGGCACCTGGCTCCGGATACTGCTCACTGTTTCAATGGCCGCCCTGTTTTCTTCCAAACCAAATCCGCCGCCGGACAGTATATCCTGGTACTGCTTAGTATGCAGTTCATTTAACCCTTCTGAAAAATCAATTTCATTACCATTGATGGTAATAGACCGGAAGATCCGCATTTCTTTTAATTGTATTGCTGCAGGCAAATCATCCCTGTCTATAGACAAAAACCATCTTACTCTTGCTTTTTGATATTCAATATAACCGGCAGCTTTATATTCATTGCGGTAAAGAAGCGTATTTTGCTGGATGCCTCCAAAAACATAACTGAGCATATCAAAAAAATGGATGCCGATATTGGTGGCCACGCCCCCGGATTTTTTTTCATCTCCTTTCCAGGAATTGAAATACCATTTGCCACGGGCACTGATGTAAGTAAGATCTACATCATACTTTATATCTGCAGTTGCTTCCCCAACCATTCTTTTTAATTCCATAATAGATGGATGAAGCCTTAATTGCAGTACAGTATAAACTTTTCTGCCAGTATCCTTTTCAATTGACTGCAGGGCATCAATATTCCACTCATTCAGCACCACGGGTTTTTCACAAATGGCATCTGCATTGGAACGCAACGCAAAGCGAACATGCGAATCATGCAAATAATTGGGAGAACAAATACTGATAAAATCAACTGCCGCTTTGTTGTTTTGCCTGCTGATTTTATGTATATGCCGGTCGAACCGTTCAAACTCTGTAAAAAAATCAGCATCCGGGAAATAATTATCCATCACTCCTACAGAATCAACCGGATCAAAAGCTGCCAGCAACTGGTTGCCCGTGTCCCGGATGGCTTTCATATGTATAGGAGCTATGTAACCTGCTGCGCCAATTAATGCAAATCGTTTCATTTTTCCGGGTGGGTGAGAGGGTTTTAATTCAACCGCTTATTTCCTGAGACTGATGATGGTTAATATCAATGATATTCCTACTGCGGCTATTGTTAAATATTGAGATACCCCCGTTCTTGAAATAAATTTTGATTTCACCGGTTCCACATATACCACATCATTTGTTCTGAGGTAAAAATAAGGTGAGGTAAATATATCTTTTGCCAGCAGGTTAACCCTGGCAAATTTTCTTTCTCCATTTTCTTCCCTTATAATCAATACATTCTCCCTTCTGCCCAATATGGTAATATCACCTGCCATCGTCAGTGCATCTAAAATAGTGGTACGTTCAGAACTCATAGTAAACTTGCCGCTACGTGCCACTTCACCTAATACAGAGTAGGAATAATTCAGGAACCTTACATTTACGACCGGGTTCTTGGTATAATCCTTAAATAATTGTGTTAAAGTATCTTCGAGTTGAAGTCTTGTTAATCCTTCCACTTTTATTTTCCCGATAAAAGGTATTTTGATATTCCCATCTGCCTCTACTAAAAACCCGGCGTTGGGGCTGGTTCCAAGAGCAGGGTTGGAAGCTGCTGCTGCTGAACTGCCAGAATTTAATACAGCCAGATCCGGTGCATTGGTGCCACCCACCGTAATACTGAGCTGGTCATTTTTTTGAATTTTATTTTCAAACGATGATTTGGCAGTCGTAATTTCTCCAGGAGCCACAGTATCTTTTAAATCATTAAAATAGATTACCTGTTTGGAGGATGTGCAGGATACAAAAAAAAATAAAAGTGCCAGAAAAGACACAAATGAATATTGCTTTGGCAGGTTATACATAAATAAATTGGTTTACTTAATAATCATCTGTCGCCTGTGAGACAATATGAAAATCCATATTTAATTAAAACACTTTTACAGTTGTGCAGAAATCAATTTTATGAAATTTTCTTATGGCTTCGCCTGCCTCAATCACACGTTATTTGATTAAAGAATAGAAGTGACGGTAAAATTGAAAACCTTTATAAATGAATGGTTGTTGTTAAAAAAACGTAGCCAGGAATTCTATTTTAAAAGCTGGCAAATCTACTTCATTTTCCTCAAGCAAACAACGGGAAACAAAGCTGTTTTGTATTCTGGCAGCCGTTTAGAAATAATTATGCCGCATTAAAAGAAAGCAGGCTGTTCCCTTGTTAATTTTTTATGATACTGTTAAAAAAAAAGCGGAACAAAATTGTTCCGCTCTAAAATAATATTGAACTATTATTATCCCAATGCTATTCTTTTAAATTCGATCACTTTTAATTCACTATCAACGCTTTTCAAATATTCTCCTACTGACGTTGCATTATCTTTTACAAAAGCCTGTGCAGTCAAGGTATTTTCTTTAAAAAATTTATTCACTTTACCAATAGCAATTTTCTCCGCCATTTCAGCAGGTTTACCTTCTGCTTTAATTTGCTCAATAGCAATTTCTCTTTCCCTTGCAATAGTTTCAGGTGCAATAGAAGTTTCATCTACTGCCAGTGGATTCATCGCAGCAATTTGCATTGCTACATTTCTCCCTGCTTCTATAGCTTCTTTATTCAATCCTACTAACACCCCCATGCGGTTTGCACCGTGAATATAGCTTGCTACATAGGGTGCATCAATACGCTCAAATTTAACAGCGATCTTTTCACCAATGGCTGCCAGTTTATCATTTACCAGTTCAGAAACTTTCGTTCCATTGATGGCAACTTCATTTAATTCTTCTGCACTTTTTACGTTACTAGCTATAGCTGCATCTGCAATACTTTGGGTAAAAGCTACAAACTCTGCGTTCTTGCTCACAAAATCTGTTTCACAGCTAACACATACAATCATCCCTGCTTTATGGTCTGCTGTAGTATTAGCAATTATTACCCCTTCTTTTGCTTCTCTGTCGCTGCGTTTTGCTGCTACTTTCTGACCCTGTTTACGCAACCAGTCAATCGCTGCTTCAAAATCGCCATTTGTTTCAGTTAAAGCTTTACGGCAGTCTAACATACCTGCCCCTGTAGTTTGACGCAGCTTATTTATTTCTGCTGCAGTGATTGTTACACTCATGATAATATTTTTTGCCCAAATACCCGTGTCTCTCAGACCCGCTGCTTGGGAATTTTAATAATTTAATTGTTAAAACCAACCGATTGAATACCGCTCCAAAAAATAGTATTTCAACACTAATCATCTTCGCATTCCATCTTCTCCATAATATGCCTCCCTTGCAGGGAGGTTAGGAGGGTTATCTTGCACCTCCTGCTGGTTTCCTTCCACCTGCACCTGGTCCCGGAACCCTGCGCTTTGGTGCACCACCACCTGCAGCTCCTCTTGATCTTTTATTCCTGTCATCGCCACCGTCAGCCCTTTGTTCAAAACGGGCAGCTTTTGCTTCCGGAGATTCTTCCACATCACCTGTTGAATCATCTTCTACCTTCTCCGCCTGCCGTTCAGCTAATCCTTCAGCAATGGCAGCAACAATATAATTAACTACAATAGCGATTGATTTGGTAGCATCATCATTTGCTGGTATGGCGAAATCCACTTTATTGGGATCACAGTTGGTATCCACCATACCGAAAGTGGTAATATTTAAACGCTTTGCTTCTGCCAGTGCAATGTGCTCATGACCAATATCCACTAAAAATAAGGCTGCAGGAACACGGCTGATTTGTGCAATACCGCCCAAAACTTTCTCCATCTTCTCCTTATCACGAGATAAAGTGAGGCGCTCTTTTTTGGTAAGGTTATCAATGCTTCCATCGTTCAGCATTTTTTCAATGCTCTGCATTTTTTTAACACTCTTACGTACAGTATTAAAATTGGTAAGCATACCACCCAACCACCGCTCAGTAACATAAGGCATATTGATGCGCTTTGAACTGTCTGCAACGATTTCTTTGGCCTGCTTTTTAGTGGCAACAAACATTATTTTCTTACCGCTTTTAGCAATTGATTTCAATGCTGCTGCTGTTTCCTGCAAACCTTCTACGGTTTTATTCAGGTCGATAATGTGTATCCCTTTTTTCTCTGCAAAAATGTAAGGCAACATCTTGGGATTCCACTTCTTTTTCAGGTGACCAAAGTGTACGCCTGCTTCCAGAAGTTGTTGTTGCAAGGAAGTGTTATTTTCCATTTTTTATTTTTTATTTTTAAATAGTATCAAGATGTTAGTATCAAGTATCAGGAAACTGGTGCATTGATCTTGCTACCTGCTACCCGGAAGTTGCTACCAAATTAACGCTTGCTGAACTGGAAGCTTCTCCTTGCTTTTTTACGGCCTGGTTTTTTACGCTC
>JAYVLZ010000018.1:0-7970 GCA_043759175.1 Chitinophagaceae bacterium
GCAAGATCTCCAATATACTTTCTACCAGAACCACCATCGTTTTGGAAACCGTGAAAGAACAACAACAATTAATCATTCCTGAAAAATAATTATATGGATGCTTTAAATAAAAAAACTGCTTCTCCTTTAATGGTCATCGTGGCATTTGCTACCGTTTATATTGTATGGGGTTCCACTTATTTTTTCATACAAAAAGCCATTGGTACCATTCCACCTTTTATGCTGGGAGCCATGCGGTTTTTAATTGCCGGTCTTATCATGCTGGGATGGACCAAACTAAAAGGTGAAAAAATATTTGTGGTAAATGATATTAAACATGCGGCAATAAGTGGCGGGCTCATGTTATTTATTGGAACAGGTGCAGTGATATGGGTGGAGCAATATTTACCCAGTGCAATGGTAGCTATCATGGTTTCCACAGGGCCACTTTGGTTTATATTACTGGATAAACCTAACTGGACGAAAAATTTCAAAAGCAGTTCTACCATCGGCGGACTGATCCTTGGATTTGCAGGCATCATTTTATTATTCAGTGAAAAAGTTATCAGTGCATTTTCAACAACAGGCAATCAGCATGATCTGGCAGGCGTGATAATATTGGTCATCGGTTCTATGGCATGGGCCGGTGGTTCATTGTATTCCAAATATCATTCCGCCAGTGGCTCAGTTTCTGTAAACATTGCTTGGCAAATGCTGGCAGCAGGTGTGGCATTTATTCCAGGAAGTTTTTTACGTGGAGAAGTACAGCAATTAGACTGGAGCAGCATTTCCAGTGATGCATGGCTATCACTCGGATATTTGGTTTTCTTTGGATCTATTGCAGGTTTCGGTGCTTATGTATGGTTACTGCAGGTAAGGTCTGCCACACAGGTAAGTACACATTCATATGTAAACCCCGTGGTGGCAGTTTTATTGGGTGTATTTTTTGCCAACGAACATATTTTTTTGTTGCAAATCCTTGGGCTGGTAATCATACTCGTTAGTGTACTAATGATCAACATCGTTAAATACAGGAACAATCGTTTTACTCAAAAAAAAGATGCTGTAGTTAAGGAGCCGGTATCAGAAAAACCTATAAAAAAAGTATATCAGCAGGTTACTGCAAACCCGGTTCCGGGTGCGGCATGTTTAGATGCAAAGTGAACTTGTAAACAACATTTCGTCAACAGTCTTTTAGTGGTAAAGAAATAAATAGATAGTGTTAACTAAGTATCTGAAGCCTGAAGTTAAAAAACTACAGGCTTTTTTTATTGTACATTCATACCAAAGCGCCACTTTTTAAACCCGCCAGTTTCATTTAATTTTATACAAGCTCTCTTCACTTAAAAAAACAAATACGCTTATGAAATATAAAATGGATAAACCGGTACAGGGAAACATTGGCACGGCAAAATATCAATGTATTATTGAATGGCGCAATGGCAAATTTATTTCGGACGAGCCTGAAAGCAGTGGCGGACAGGATACAAGCCCGGATCCGTTTACACTGTTGTTATCATCCCTGGCATCCTGCACCCTGATAACATTACGGATGTATATTGACCGCAAAGGATGGAACATACCCACCATTGCAGTAAGCACCAACTTATACCAGGAAATAAAAGAGGAGAAATTATTAACAATAATTGACAGGGATATATTATTTACAAGCCCCGTGGAAGAAGAACAGAAAACAAAGTTGCAGGAGATTGCCTCTCATTGCCCCATATCAAAAATATTGGAAAACGATGTAAAGGTGAGAACATTTGTTTTCAGGGATGGAGACACTAAACAGATAAAATATGCCAATGAAGAAATAACCGTGGTGTGGAAGCCAGCATTCTGCCAGCATTCCACCCGTTGCTGGACACAGATGCCGCTGGTGTTTAATCCACGAATTAAAAAGTGGATTAATCCTGATGGTGCACCTGCAGCAAGAATTGAACAGCAGGTAAAGGAATGTCCTTCGGGAGCATTACAATTTTATTATAACAAAGAAACAAAAGACAATACCACTGCATAAGAATTTATTTTGTTTACTTCATCGGATTTAGTTGAAATAAATCTTCAGAATATCCTCATCGTTGTTGTAAAAAGATAATTCAACCCGACTAAATTTTCTCCAATAGGTTTAATCATACAACTAAAAATAATCTCTTTTATCCTGAACATTTCTTTAACAAATTAAAGAAGTTTTGGCACGGTTATTTGAATATAAGGACAGAAAGAAAATTATTTAATCATCTTAAAATTATTATTATGAAAAAATTATTTACCATTATAAGTATTACAGCCGTGATGGCTGCATGTAAGACAAAGACAACAGACGACACGAAGGTTTTATCTGCTTCAAAAGAAGCTGCTGAGTATGCAGAATTTGTAAAATGGAAAGAGGCAAAAGAAACAAAAGCAAAAGAAAAAACAGTAGTAGTTTACAGACCTGCAGCAGTTAAAACTGTAACAAAAAGTTCCAATGAAACTGTTACTGCTGCACCCGCTAAAAAGGGCTGGAGCAAAGCTGCAAAGGGTGCGGCAATCGGGGCTGGTGCAGGTGCTGTAGCAGGAGCTATCATAAATAAAAGAAACCGTGCCGTTGGTGCAGTAATTGGTGGTATGGTTGGTGGAGGCGTTGGTTATGGAATTGGCAGGGCCAAAGATAAAAAAGACGGACGTTATTAAATTAAGACAAATTAAAAAGCGGAACCCCTTATCAGGTTCCGCTTTTTAATACTCAAATTATTCCTGTGAATTATATTGACCTTATATTAATAACTGCAATAATCATCTGTACCTGGATTGGTTATAAAAAAGGATTTATAATATCTTTTTCAAATCTTGTAAAATGGGTTGGCGCTTTTATAATTGCTTTACTGTTTTATACTCATGCATCAGCATTCATTACACAAAATTTTGCAGTGCAGGAAGAATGGCAATCGCTCTTGTCTTTTTTGATAGTTTTTATTTTTAGCTTCTCTTTATTATCCATTACAGTTTTATTTTTAAAAAAATGTTTTAATGCTTCAACACAAAAAAGTATCACTAACCGGGTAGCAGGAATTATTCCTGGTTTTGCTACAGGCATTATCGCTGCTACTATTATTTCAAAATTATTGGCATCCTCTCTTTGGGTATAGGCAACAAATGAAACAAAGAATAGTATGCTGTCTGTATCACTTGATCATTCATCAGCATGGGTTAGTACTGATCTGAACAATATTTTTAATACTCCTGTTGAACAGAAAATTTCCGGCGCATTTGAAGCAGGGCCGGGCATTAATGAATCAGATGAATTCAGGTGCAATGATTTTTATTCAAGGCCTGATCTTGAAAAGAAATTACTTCAATTAGTGAATGAAGAAAGAATAAAACATGGAGTAACAACTGTTATTGCAGATATTGAAATGCAGAAGGTAGCCAATGAACATGCAACAGATATGTTTACAAGAGGCTATTTTTCTCACAATACACCAGAAGGAACAGATCCGTTTGAGCGAATGAAAAAATTGGATATCAACTTTATGTTTGCAGGAGAAAATCTTGCTCATTCATCTAATCTCATTTCAGCACATAAAGGATTAATGCAATCGCCTGGTCACAGGGCAAATATTTTAAATCCTGCTTTTGGAAAATCAGGTATTGTCATTTTAGACGGCGGTTCTAAAGGGTTAATGATTGTGGAAGAATTCAGAGATTAAAAATCCCTTCTCATCATACTTTATCATTTTTGTAAACTTGCCTTAAATGAAAGATTATATCCTCTAAATTTTATTAATCACTTTTTGTCGCAAGGATTGCCAACCTTTATCAGGTTCTTTTCAACTAAAATACTTTAAAAAAGGTTGGCAACCTTTTATTGAAGTATGACAATTTTAAATGAATCCAATCCTAATCTAAAAAGTTTACTTTTTAATTTCCCCTTCAATATTTGTATATTAAAGTTTCAATGATTTATTATGAATACAGAAAAAAATAAAATGCTGAAAGGTGAATTATACAATGCAGCAGATAATCAGTTGGTAAATGAAAGGCTAAGAACAAGGCGGTTACTTAAACAACTGAATGATTCTGCAGCTGATAAGCATGAGGTGAGAAAGGAGTTGTTAAAAAACTTAATACCATTGCAGGGAATTGATTTATGGATAGAGCCTCCTTTTCAATGTGATTATGGCAGCAATATACAGGTTGGTAATAAAGTGTATTTTAATTTCAACTGCATTATACTGGATGTGATGAAAGTGGAAATTGGAGACAATGTACTGGTTGGCCCAGCGGTGCAAATATATACTGCTATGCACCCAATGAACTGGAAAGAAAGAGCTGAAGGTTTGGAATTTGCAAAACCAGTTACCATCGGTTCTGATGTATGGATTGGTGGCGGTGCTGTTATCTGTCCGGGTGTAAGTATTGGGCATCGTACTATTATTGGAGCTGGCAGTGTGGTTACAAAAGATATTCCTGCAGGTGTATTTGCAGCAGGTAATCCCTGCAGAATAATAAAACAATTGTAAATAAAATACTGAAAAATATATGCTGCTTTATTATGCAGGCGGTTTACCAGGAATACTTTTAAATAACTTGCACTGCAAAAGGAAAATTAAAATTTTCATATGAACAGCAGGAGAAAAGTATTGGCTATTTCAGGAAGTACAAGATCAAACTCAACTAATCATAAACTGATCAATACCATTGCAGCATTAGCGGCTGATGAAATGGAAATAACTATATTTGAAAGCATTGCTGCGTTACCTCATTTTAATCCTGGCAATAATAATGAACAGGTAGTGAAAGTAGTGGATGATTTTCGGCATCAGCTCAGAAATGCAGATGGTGTTATCATTTGCACGCCGGAGTATGCCCACGGCGTTCCTGGCACTTTAAAAAATGCAATTGACTGGACGGTTTCCACCAATGAATTTTCTCATAAACCTACTGTGCTGATCACCGCTTCTACTGATGGAAGATTTGGCCATACTGCTTTGTTAGAAACACTAAGAGTAATTGAAGCAAAAAATATAGATCAGCTTCAAATGCTGATACCATTTATCAGAACAAAAGTGAGTGACGATAGTAAAATAACAGATCAGCAAACTTTGCAGGAAGTAAAGCAATTGATTGAGAATTTCATCAACACGATGAACGAAAAAGAAAAGACTCACAATACCAATACATAAACCACTCCCCTGCCTGATACAACAATATCTGTTGCAGGGTAAACACCTGCGTTTTTTTAATATAAAATAGAATGACAAATCTCTTGGAGGATAATTCAAATCAACGGAACTTAGGCAAAAAAAGAAATGACTTATACTCCTTCAGCAAGCAGGTATGATAAAATGATCTATAACCGCTGCGGCAAAAGCGGCGTTCTTTTGCCTGTTATATCACTTGGCCTGTGGCATAACTTTGGTTCAGTAGATGTTTTTGAAAATGGTAGAGCTATTGTCCGCCGTGCATTTGATTGTGGAATCACTCATTTTGATCTTGCCAATAATTATGGGCCTGAGCCAGGCAGTGCAGAAGAAAATTTTGGAAAAATATTAAAACAGGACTTTACCGGAAACCTTCGGGATGAATTAATTATTTCCACCAAAGCAGGATATTTAATGTGGCCCGGCCCCTATGGTGAATGGGGTTCAAGAAAATATTTATTGTCCAGCCTTGACCAGAGTTTGAAAAGGATGCAACTGGATTACGTTGACATATTTTATTCTCACCGGCCTGATCCTGATACACCATTAGAAGAAACCATGATGGCGCTGGATGCAGCAGTAAAAAGTGGTAAAGCATTATATGCCGGCATCTCTAATTACCAGGCCGCAGATGCAAAAAAAGCAATTGAAATTTTAAAGCAATTGGGGACACCCTGCTTAATTCATCAGCCAAAATATTCCATGTTTGAAAGATGGGTGGAAGGTGGCTTGTTAGATGTACTGGAAGAAGCTGGCGTGGGTTGCATTCCATTCTCACCGTTGGCACAAGGCATGCTTACCAATAAATATTTAAAAGGAATTCCTGAAAATTCAAGAGCAGCAAAGTCTTCTGGCCATCTGCAAACTTCAGAGATTACTGCAGAAAGGTTACAACAAATTGCACAGTTGAATGATATTGCCAAATTAAGAAATCAATCATTAGCGCAAATGGCGCTGGCATGGTTAATGAAAGACAAACGTATTACCACCGTATTAATTGGTGCCAGTTCGGTAGCCCAGTTAGATGATAACCTTGCCTGTTTAGACAATGTAAATTTTTCTGAAGCAGAATTAAATCAAATTGAAAACATACTGAAAGGCTGATAATATCATCCAAAAATATTTTTCAATTGAATCTTGAAAAAAGCAATTAAAATAAAAAAATGTTTAAAGAGGCAATTGAAAAAGCGGCAAACTTTACCAGACCCGTTCATACCATTACAAGAACCTATGGCGGCAAACAAATAATACCTGGAGCGGCTACCCTGTTTTTTGTAAATGAAGAAGGCTATGCTGTTACCTGCAAACATGTAATTGAATTACTGGCTGCTTCGGATAATTTAAATAACAACTATGCTCATTTTAAAAAAGAACGGGATAAATTACCAGGAGATAACAATTTTAAAAAACATTTAAAAGGGCTTGAATTAAAATATAAATTCAACGGAGAGTCAGTTGTTCAGATCAAAAATACTTTTCTGGATTGTGTTGATAGTATGTCTGGTTTTACCTGGCACCTGCATCCTGACTATGACCTTGCAATTTTAAAATTCAACGGCTTCAATAAACTGATGTATAAAGACTATGCTGTTTTCAAAAAAAACCAGGCGCAAATATATCAGGGGGAGTTTCTTTGCAGGCTTGGATTTCCTTTTCCCGAGTTTACCAATTTTAAATATAATGAAATTGCAGATGATATAGAGTGGACCAATACCGGGGTCAATAGCTCACCCAGGTTTCCTATGGAAGGAATGGTAACGAGATTTTTAGCAGACAATAATAAGTTGTACGGCATCGAATTAAGTACGCCTGGTTTAAAGGGACAAAGCGGCGGGCCGCTATTTAATAAAGAAGGTATTGTATGTGGTATGCAATTTTCCACCAAACATTTGCATCTTGGGTTTGACATTGTTGAAAAAGAAATTACAGTAAACAATAAACAAAAAAAAGTTTCTGATTATTCCTTTATTCATTTAGGTCAGTGTATTCATGCAGATATCATCAAAGCTTTCTTAAAAGAAATGAACGTGAAATATCATGAGGAAGAATAAATCCAGCGAATAAAAAAGAGCTCAATTTGAGCTCTTTTTTAAAAATAGTATATCAGTTAGTAATTACCACCTGTTACCACCACCGCCACCACGGCTTCCACCACCGCTATATCCACCGCCGCCACCGCGACTTCCACCACCACCATATCCACCACGGCTACCGCCACTTCTTTCTTCTCTTTCTTTTGCTACAGAAACAGACATTGCCCGTCCTTCTACTTCTTTGTTGTTTAAACCTGCCATAGCTTCTTTACCTTCGTCATCGTTTGGCATTTCTACAAAACCAAAACCACGTGAGCGGCCTGATTCCCTGTCCATAATAACTTTTGCTGAAGAAACTGTACCGAATTTTGAAAACAGTTCGTTAAGTTCAACATCACTTGTGTTGAAGCTTAAATTTGAAACGTAAATGTTCATAATCTTAAAAATTAATTAATAAAAAATAAAATACCTGTGAAAGTAACCAAAGAGAAAATTTTTAAGAAGAGAAAACTAATACGTTGGAGAAGTAAAAAATTGAATCTATCTAAAAACGATGTGCTCATTGAGCTATTATCACGTAGCAAATGTAGTGGTAATAGTTTATAAACAATGATTTATTTTTTCATACCACTTAAATAACTAAAAGACAGGGCTACAATGTTTAATTTCTAAAATATTGTTGTCCGAGATAATATTTTAAAAATAAGGGTGGTTTTGTAACCACCCCCATATCAACTTTGCGGTTCTCACACCAAAAAAGTTAGATATG
>JAYVLZ010000019.1:0-8213 GCA_043759175.1 Chitinophagaceae bacterium
TGCTATCAAAACAATAATAGCCACAAGAGAAATAACAATAAAAAAATGCGGTCGTGGTGCCAGTTTTAAATTCATCATGAGTAAACCTATCAACGCACCAGTAAAGCCTGCTATACTCCAGGCTCCGTGAAAAGAAGCCATGATAGGTCGTTCATAAATTTTTTCTGCCAATACTCCCTGTGTGTTTACAGCAATGTTGCTCATGTTGCCCACCACACCAAAAAAGAATAATGCCAATGCTAATTGCCAGGGCTGCGAAGCCCATCCTATATTGGTTAGTTCAATGGCGTACAATAAAATAGCAATAGATAACACAGAACGGCTTCCGTATTTAGTTACTAACCTTCCTGAGATGGGCATCATTATCAACTGACCGAGTGGTAATGCCAGCAGTATGCTTCCTAATTCTGCTTCGCTTAGTTGTAGTTTTGTTTTTATATCCGGTATGCGGCTGGCCCAGGAGGCAAAGCATAGACCCTGACAAAAATAAAAAGCAGCAATACCGAGCCGCATAGCCCGTCTGCTTACATTATCTGTTGAAGAGTTGGTTACAAGAGTATTGATGATAAACTGTTTGACAAATGGTTGCCGGGTTGCCGTTGTTTCATTTTGCATACTATCACTTTGGATTAGTTTAACAATAATTACATACAGCCCGCAGGACGGGTAAAGATAATTTATAGTTCCGGCTATGATTTACCTATTTGGAAAACACTATTTTTAGTTGATAAACAGTCTTTTCCCTTATACATGAACGGTTTGTATTGGCCACAGCAAATCACTACCTTACCTATCTAAATTTTCTGTTATGATTGTTGTTTATATTTTTATCGGCCTTATTGGTTCGTTATTAGTGATGGCTACTATGTTGCCCAAAGTTTATAATGTAGAAAAAACAATCGTTATCAGCAATGCAGTGCCAGATGTGATGGGCAGAGTTGGCGATTTAAATTATTATAGTCAGTGGAACCCCTGGCAACAAACAGACCCCACAGTAAAAAATACGATTACCGGCACACCAAACACACCCGGACATAAATATGGATGGGTGGGAAAGAAAGTGGGTGTGGGTAGTTTAACCCTGAACAGCCTGGATGATAAGCATATTCATTTCGATCTTGAATTTCTAAAGCCTTTTAAAAGTAAAGCTAAAGACAACTGGCTATTTGAACAGTGGGGTGATGGAGAAACTAAAATAACCTGGCAAAATAGTGGTCAGCTTCCCTGGCCTATTGGCCGACTGATGGGGCCAATGATTATTAAAAACCTGAATCACCAGTTTGAGCAAGGATTAAGTAATTTGAAAAAAATGTGTGAAGGTTAATCAAGGATTTATAAAAGGTGTGTTATGGATAAGTCTTATCAGGTTTGAGAGATGCGCCACTGGTACCGGGATTATAAATGTTTTAGTTCCTTTTTTGTTAGGTCATTTTCTATATTGCCTGTGTTTAATGTTGTGGCCGGTTCAAATAACATAATCTCTACTTCTTCTTTCGCTACTGGTTTATGTTCAACACCTCTTGGTATTATTAAAAACTCGCCGGCATTGATGGTAATAATTTTATCCGGCAGGTGCATGTCAAAGCTTCCTTTCACCACATAAAATAATTCATCTTCATTATCATGGTGATGCCAAACAAACTCCCCCTGGAATTTTACCAGTTTTACCTGTTTTACCTGTTGCCCATTTAATTCACCTGCTATACGTGGATTAAAATAATCGGAGAATTGAGAAAATTTTTCAGCAAGATTGATCTTTTCCATTATATAATGATGCGAAAGTGTTTGATGAATATCAATACTGAAAATTATATTTGAAGGGAAGATAAAAAAGTAAGACGTGTTAGGTTTTCTTAAACCTGACACGTCTTTTCATTTTAAAAAAAGAACTGTTCCTTCACAATCTTTCCATCCTTTACTTCAAACACGGCAATTTCATCCATCTTCATCCGGCCAGCCCCTTTCATGGTGCAGTCCATGCCCATTGCCACGCTAAAGAAATTGCCACCTACCACTGGCTCGGAGCAATAGCCGCCATGCATTTCTTCTATTCCTTCGTTCCATGCCTGGGCCTTTGCTTTTATAGCATCAATGCCTTTGGTAACGGTTTGCATACCCATGGCAGCAGCATGCTCCGGTTCAATGCAAACCACATCGGGGCTATACAGTTCATCCTGTATTTCCATCCATTTACCTTGTTTTTCTAATTCCATGTACCTGTTGGCCACGTCCTGTGTGGTCATTACTGCTTCAAGTGTTGACATAAAAATATTTTTTTAGTGATTAAAAAATGGAGGTAAAAGGTACTGCAATTATCTGCATAATGCAACGTGTTATTTATAAACGGCTGTTATTTTATTGTTATCCTGAAACGGGGCCAGTTTCAGCAACAATCAATTACATTTGAAAAAAATAATTGGATTTACAGGAAATATATAATCAATTTTTAACCAATGCAAGAGAAACCCGCTGGCAGGAATGGCTGAGTACCATTACACAAATTGCCAGTGTATGGTATGCAAGAAAAAACAATGTACTGGTTTACCCGACCGGTATTGTAGGTGTGTTGCTTGCATCTTATGTATATTTCTTTTTAATACATCCACCCTTATACGCTGATGCATCATTGAATATTTATTATTTTGCAATGAGTGTATATGGCTGGTACAACTGGGTTCAGAAAAAAGATAGTTCACACTATACCTATCCCATAAGCTGGTGCACAAAAAAAGAATTGACTGTTGGCATTGGGTTCTTTTTATTTTTCTGGGCAGTAATATATTGGATATTGATAAAATTTACCAACAGCAATACACCCCTGCTTGATTCACTGGTTTCTGCATCAGCAATAACAGCAATGTGGTGGATGGCCAAAAGAAAGATTGAAAACTGGCATGCCTGGATCTTTTCTAATGTTGTGGCAATACCACTTAATTTTTACAAAGGCTTAATGTTGTTTACACTGATGTACGTTTTATTTTTGCTGATGGCATGGTGGGGGTATAAAGAATGGAAAACAAAAATTGGTAATGAAGGAAATTAAAAAAATTGTTGTTGTTGGTCCTGAATCTACGGGTAAAAGTACGTTGTGTGAAAAGTTGGCGGCCCATTATAATACCATTTGGGTAAGAGAATATGCAAGGGAGTACCTGCTTGCTAACGGCACCGACTACACCTTTGAAAATTTACTGGATGTAGCAAAGGGCCAATTGGCAGGAGAAGAGAAAGGCATAGAAGAAGCTAACAGGTTATTTATTAATGAAGGAAGTGAATTGCCAATTGGTAAAGACTCTGATTCACCATTTACCATTCACCATTCACCTCTCTTCATAGATACCGACATGTACGTAATGAAAGTATGGTGTGAATTTGTATTTGACAAAATTCATCCCTGGGTACTTAACCAGATTGTAGAAAGAAAATATGATTTATACCTGTTGTGTAATGTGGATGCTCCATGGGTGAAAGATGAATTAAGAGAATATCCTGACCTGGTGATAAGAGAAAAATTATACCATCACTACAGGGATATCATGATCAATCAACAGGTGCCCTGGGTAAACATCAGTGGAAATTATGAGCAGCGTTTGCAGAAGGCTATCGTAGCAATAGATAAAATCTTGTAATTACTTTCCCTTGTTAAATATCATTTACTATTTCCCTTACCAGCTCAGCTTCAAAGCCCTTTTGCAGTAAATGATCCTGCAATTTTCTCTTTTTTATAAAGATATTCTTTTCACTTTTTAGGGTGGCAAGTTTTGCATCTGCCAGTTTGTACAAAATCTTTTTATAATCCACTTTGTCAATTCCCAGCAATGCTTTTTTTATACAATATTCACTTACCCCTTTCTGCTTTAGCTGGTATTTTATTTTCACCTTGCCCCATTGTTTTATCCTGAATTTTCCACTGGCATATTGTAATGCAAAACGTTCCTCATTCAGGTAATCTTCTTCAATCAACTGACTGATAATTTCCTGTGCATTATTTTTAAAAACACCGTAGCTGTATAATTTTTCCTGTACTTCCTGGTGGCAACGCTCCTGGTAGGCACAATACTTTTTTAATTTTGGCAAAGCCTGCTGGGGCGTAAGTTTTTCTGAAAACATTTGCAGGCAAAGTTGAACCAATTAGATATACAGTAACGGATTTATGTTAAAAATTTTTACCCTGTTAATTTTGGTTTATAACGTTTATCTTGCAGCTCTTAAAAAATAGTTTTATGGAATATAATAAACTGGTTTCTGTTACGGGGTTAACAGGATTGTTTGAATTGCTTTCATCTAAATCAGATGGTGGTGTGGTGAAATCTCTGGAAGACAAGAGTACCAAATTTGTAAGCACCCGTATTCATAACTTCTCCCACCTGGAAAGTATTGAAGTATATACTACTACTGAAAATGTAAACCTGGTAGATGTATTTAAAGCGATGGAAGAGAGCAAAGAAAAAATGCCCGATGCCAAAGCAGATACAAAAGCCATACAGGGATATTTTAAAAAAGTGTTTCCGGATATGGACTTTGAAAGAGTGTATAACAGCGACATGAAAAAAATGCTGAAGTGGTTTACAATTTTAAAAGACAATAACGTAGAGATAAAATTATCTGAAGCACCAGCAGATAATGAAGCTGCCCATGAACATACAGCACCCAAGGCAAAAGCAATTGAGACCAAACAGGTTTCAGCAAAAGCAGCACCACCGAAGAAAATTAATTCACCAAGAAAGATGGCATAACCCCATCCAATAAAAATAGAAACTGAATTTTTAATTCTCCAACCCCCCTTTAGGGGATGGGGGTAAATAGTCCGCTGGTTAGCGGATTTAGGGCGCTCATGAATTACACTGCAGACATTCAAAAATTACCACGCAAATTTATTCCAGCCAATTTTGTATTATCAAACTGGCAAAGTATTGAACCATTTTTTAAAGAACTGCTTGATAGAAAAATCAGCAACAAAAAAGAACTGGAACAATGGCTGAGTGATATGAGTGAACTGGAAGCAGTAGTAAGTGAAGATGCCTGCTGGCGGCAGATCAAGATGACCTGTGATACAGAAAACAAATCGCTGGAAGAAGCCTTTAATTTTTTTTGTTTAGAGATACAGCCGAAGATTCAGCCTTATGCAGATGCATTGAATAAAAAATTAGTGAACCATCCGCTGGCTTCATTATTAGACGCTGATAAATATTTTACGTATTTAAGAAGTATCCGCAAAAGCATTGATCTGTTCAGGGAAGAAAACATTCCGCTGCAGGCAGAGTTGTCTGTAATGCAACAACAGTTTGGTGTCATCAATGGTAAGATGACGGTTACCATTAACGGAAAGGAATACACACTGCAGCAGGCTGCCAAATTTTTAGAAAACCCGGATAGGCAAGTAAGAGAAGATGCTTACAGGAAAATACAGATAAGAAGATTGCAGGATAAGGATGTCTTGAATGATCTGTTCAACCAGTTATTGATAAAGCGAAACGAAGTGGCTAAAAATGCTGGCTTTAGCAATTACATTGATTATCGTTTTAAAGAACTCGGCAGGTTTGATTATACAAAGAAAGATTGTTTTGCTTTTCATACGGCAGTAAAAGAACATGTGTTGCCGTTAGTTAAGATCATTTACGAAAAGAAAAAGAAAAAATTAGGCCTTGATAATTTAAGACCCTGGGACCTGGAAGCGGAGTTGGAAGGAGTAAAACCTTTACAACCATTTACTACCAGCCAGGAGCTGATTGATAAAAGTATTGAATGTTTCACCAGGCTCAGACCGTTTTTCGGCAATTGCCTTAAAAAAATGCAGCAGTTAAAACATCTTGATTTGGAGAGCAGGATGGGTAAAGCTCCGGGTGGCTATAACTGCCCGCTGGCAGAAAGCGGTGCACCGTTTATTTTTATGAATGCCGCAGGGCAAATGCAGGATGTAACCGTGATGGTACATGAAGGTGGCCATGCCATTCATTCTTTTCTTTCGCATCCATTATCTTTAACGGGGTTTAAAGAATATCCAATGGAGATTGCTGAAGTGGCAAGCATGGCAATGGAGCTTTTCAGCATGGAGCATTGGGATGTATTCTTTAGTAATGCAGAAGAATTAAGCAGGGCAAAAGAACATCAGTTAGAAAGGGTAATCACTTTATTTCCATGGATCGCTATCATTGATAAATTCCAGTATTGGCTGTACAGTAATGAAGGCAATAACAATGAGCAACGTACTGCTGCATGGTTGGAAATATTAAATGAATTCAGCGAAGCTGTGATTGATTACAGTGGCCTGGAAAATTATCGCAGCAATGCATGGCAGCGACAACTGCATTTATTTGAAGTGCCGTTTTATTATATCGAATATGGCATAGCCCAGTTAGGAGCCATTGGTATGTGGATGCAGTTTAAACAAAACGAAGAACAGACGTTGAATAACTATTGCAATGCACTTTCTTTGGGTGGAACTAAAACACTTCCTGTATTATATAAAGCAGCAGGATTAGATTTTGATCTTTCCCCGCAAAAAATAAAAGTGCTGATGGAATTTGTAAATGGAGAATTAAACCAATAACTTATTTACAATCTCCGCAAATACCACTTACCACCATTTCTGCATGATTGGGTGTAAAGCCTTTTGGCAATTTAACCTGTGGTACGGTTACCTCTTCTAAGCAAATAGTTTTATTACATTCATCACAAACAAAATGCACATGGTTGTCATGGTGATGGCCTGCTTCGCAATTGTCTTTACACAAAGCATACAGGATTGAATTATCTTTAGTGGGGATATGATGAATGATCCCTTTATCTACAAAAGTCTGCAGGGTGCGGTAAACGGTTACCCGGTCAAAGTTTTCGCCGGTCTTTTTTTCTATATCAGCGTGTGCAAGGGCACCATTATTATTTAAAAATAATTCAAGTATTTTTTTCCTGCCTTCAGTAACGCTTAACTCGTTTTTCTTTAATATTTCATTTACCATGGTAGTATAGTTTATCGGATAAAAATTAATTACTCAAACTTCTGCTTTGATGCTTTTCTTTCAGTAATGAATTGATGTCTTTCAGCAACTTTTGTATTTCTGCTTCTTTCAATCCATCATAAATACCTCTTACCCTTGTTTGTTTATCTACCAGTGCAAACAATTGTGTGTGTATGAACTGGTCATCAATATTGGAAAGTGTATCTGTTTTATTGTTATCAATCAGGTAGCTGTGCCTTGCCATTCCATATAGAGTTGCTTTGTCTCCGGTAACAAAAAACCAGTTATTATTTGCAGGTAATGGCCTGGTTAATAAAGCAGAATCTGATATAAATTTATAACTGCCATCATCATTTTTAACCAGGCCGCTCAACAGCATCTTAGCTTCATATTTTTTTAATAAAGGAACACTGTCCGTTTCAGGCATACAGGTATGAGAGATGATCATGAAGTTACTATCGTTCTTAAATTCATCAAACACCCTCCTCATATTGGCATTCATTTTCGGGCAAATGCCTTTGCAGGTGGTAAAAAAATATTCCGTTACGTACACTTTACCTTCCACATCATGCTCCGTTATCCTTTTTCCATTTTGATCAGTAAATGAAAATGGTTGTACATTGTTGTTGATTACCGGGAGGGTTGATTGAGATATATCCGTCATTGAAAAAACAACAACGTAATACAAAGCAAACAACACCACAAAAAAACCAAGATACCAGGGCCATTTCTTTTTCATTTGCTATAATATTTTATTATTCATCTTCTTTTACAAGAACTATTTTTTGCAAAGCTACATTCAAAGTTGCAGGCAAAAAGTTATTGTTAAGATGAATTTCACTTTTTAATACTTGCAACGTTATTGCAAATTTAGTATATTTGCCGTTCTTACGATGGAAGCAAAGTATAACTGGGATGTGATCGGTATTGCCACTTCAATAGCCTGTGCTATCCATTGTGCTATGCTGCCTTTGATGATGAGCAGCCTGCCTTTGTTTGGTGTTAATATTATCCACAACATCTTTTTTGAATGGGGAATGATTGCCCTGGCATTTGTTGTTGGCAGCTATGCCCTGTTTCATGGTTATATAAAGCATCACCGTTCATTGGTACCGGTATTTATTTTCTCCGCAGGTTTTGTATTCCTGGTATTAAAACAATTTTTTCACCAGGTAGAGAACTGGCTGTTGATACCGGCTGTAATTTTAATTATCAGTGCCCATTATTACAACTACCGGCTTTGTCATAAAAGCAAAT
>JAYVLZ010000020.1:0-7159 GCA_043759175.1 Chitinophagaceae bacterium
CTTTGCTTGAATTATTTTCTAAAACTTATCCGCAATATGTCAAAGAACAAGATTGTAATCAATTGAACCTATTCGATTTATAACAAGACGATAGTGACAAAATGTTTATAATTATTATAAAACCAAAATGATGAAAGGGTTTAAAAAAATATTTCTACTTTCGGCAATTATGGTTCACCATATATTTTCAACTGCAGCAAAAAAGCAGTTGCGGCCTATATACCAAAAGGGTTCAAACATGAAAAGAAATATTCTTTTACCCCTCATGCTGCTTATAACACATGGAGCATTTTCGCAGGAAAAAAGCGATCATTATTCAATTTCTGGAGGTATCCTTGGAGCTATGAATATTGTTCGTTTTAACGTTGGCGGCAACAATGCTGCTGGGCTAAAATATAATACCAAAACCAGTTTCGGGGGCGGCATATGGATTAACGTTCCGCTATCCAGATCACTTTCATTGGAAACCCAGGGTGTATTTTCAACTTACAGATATCAACCTGATTTCATGTTTGGTACAGAATTTAAAGGCAGTATGGAGTATGTTTCTATTCCATTATTTTTAAAATTCCATATTGCGAATGCACTTGCTTTAACTGCAGGGGCGCAATTTGATTTTCTTACAGCTGTAAGAGATGTAAACAACTTTTCTAATAAAGACAGCTTAATGAAATTCAGCCGTTCTTTAACTGGTGGATTTGAATTGTTTCCCCGTAGCAGATTTACCTTCTTTGGAAGATATTTACATGGACTTACTAATATGAATAATAGTGGCCTGCCCAACAGACCGGAATTAAATAATAGAAATATTCAGCTGGGTTTTAAATTGAAACTATTCGGCAGATACAAAGTACCTCCTGTAGTGGCAGTTCCCATTCCAGCTGTAGTGGCTCCTGTTGATACAGATAGCGATGGTATTGTGGATGCTGAAGATAAATGTCCTAACCAGGCTGGTCTTGCTAAATATAGCGGATGTCCAATTCCTGACACAGATGGTGATGGCATTAATGATGAGGATGATAAATGTGCTACCCAAAAGGGATTGGCTAAATATGCCGGTTGTCCGATTCCTGATGCAGATGCTGATGGTATTAATGATGAAGAAGATAAGTGTGCTAACCAGGCGGGTGTGGCAAGATATGGCGGATGCCCGGTTCCTGATACAGACGCTGATGGTATCAATGATGAAGAAGACCGATGTCCAACAGTAGCTGGTATAGCTGAAAATAAAGGCTGCCCCAAAATTAATTATCAGGCAAATGAAGTCACTTTTGTAAGTGGCAAATCTGTGCTGACAACTGCAGGGAAAAAAGAACTGGATGTATTGGTTGATTTTCTTAAAAAGAATGCTGACGTAAAAATTAATTTAGATGGATATACTGATAATGCAGGAACAGATAGAACCAATTTACCGCTTTCTGAAAAGCTTGCAGCTGCTGCAAAAAAATATATTGTGAGCAAAGGTATAAATGAGAGAAGGATAACTTCTGCCGGTCATGGGTCTGTTAATCCGGTGGCTGAAAATAATACAGCAAAAGGAAGAGCTAAGAACCGAAGAGTTGAAGTAAGAGTTCAATGATTTATTTTGATAAAATGAATAAAAAAAGTCTCTGCGATTACGGAGACTTTTTTTATTGCTCAAAGTTTGAATATCATACTCTTTCAATTTTACAAATAAAGCAACAGGCTTTTGCACTTCTTGCATGCAGATATTCAATTTCAGGATGCTTTGCAAAAATTTCGGGTATCAGCAAATCCACATCTTCATTGTCGGCAACCAGCTTTGTATAATTCATTTGCTGGTTCTTACTGTAGCCAATCAGCGTTATTGTGAAACTTTTTTTATCTGCTTTTATTTCCGGAGGAAAACGATAGATGTCTTTATAGGCCTCTACTTTTTCTTTGTTGATAAAAATAGGGCCAGGTTGATTGTAAGCATTGTCAATTTCAAACGGACTGTGCGATAATAACAGCCTTACATCTTTACCAACTTTAAATGGCTTTAACGAAACCCTGCAGGGGCCTTTACCATTTGCAATTTGTTCGGTTACATCATGGCCGTAATCATCCTTTTTTGTTTCACGGATTTTATCGGCAAATTCTTCGCTGAGCGGAACGATTTTAAATTGTTTCATTTTTAAAAGTTTAATGAAACAAAATTGGAGAATATACAATTTTATAACAACCCGATACTTGCGGAGTTTATTTGTAAAATGAGAAACTGTGATAACAAAATGATTGTTGCATATAGCTATAATGTACAAGGGAGTGATCCTTCGGCTTAGCTCAGGATAAACTCCACGATGATCCCATGAAATACAACTGCCTGTTACAAAAAAATTATTTCAGCAACTGCTCCAGCTTATACTCCAATGCAGGCCCACGCAGGTTTTTAGCGATAATCTTTCCATCAGGGCCGATTAAGAAATTTTGTGGAATACTTTGAATCTGGAACTGCTGTGCTACGGAATTACTCCATCCCTGAAGATCGCTTATATGCGCCCAGGTGAGGCCGTCCATGTTGATGGCCTCTACCCATGCTGGTTTTGATTTATCCAATGACACACCGAGTACGGTAAAATTTTTGTCCTTGAATTTATTGTAGTTAGCTACTACATTTGGGTTCTCCTGGCGGCAAGGCCGGCACCAGCTTGCCCAAAAATCTATCAGCACATATTTACCCCTCAGCGAAGAAAGTGAAACGGGTTTACCTGTTGTATCAGGTTGTGAAAAATCAGGCATCACCGTACCAACCGCATTGCGTTTTCCATCTGTTATTTGCTGGGCAAGATAATTGCTCATGCTGCTTTGCTTTACGGCCGGGGAAAGCAGGTTGTAAATGCGTTCTGTATTTTCAATATTGTCAGCCACCTGACTGTAACGTATAGCCGCTAATGGAGAAATAAAAGAGGAAGGGTTATTTTTAATAAAATCTTCTGTCAGCTGCAATACGGATGCTTTTGCAGCAGTATCGTTGGTTGGGTTTTCTCCAAATAAATGTTGATAAGGTGCCAGCTGATTGTTCAGCGTTTGAAATTCTTTATGCGACACAGATCCGGAAACCAGTGCCCTGTCTAAAGCAGCACTTTCGCCAACAATTTTCACTTTGCTGTTATCTAAAAACAACGTGATATAAGGTGGCTTTTTATCAAATAAAATAATTTTGAAATCTGGTGTTTGAACTTTTCCCGTAAAGCTGAACTTATTTTGTTTTATAGTAGTTTCAGATTCAGGTGCACCTGTTTGCCCATTTAATAACGAAACAGGTGTTCCGTCTGCAAAACCTTTTATATCTGCATCAATAGTAAATCCGTTTGCAATTTTTGTTTGGGTAGTTTTTACAGTTTTTGTTTTAGCAACAGGCTTTGCTTTTTGCTGAGCCATTGCTAATACAGGAACCACCAACATGGAAATAAGAAAAAGTTTTTTCATAAATTTTTATTTGCAACCGCAATTTAATCAGTTTTAAGGAAATGGTTTACCGGATAACATTATTTAAGAATTCTTTTGTGGTTGCCTTAACATCTGTGCTGTTTTCCAGTGCCTTAATATAAGCACTTCCAATGATGGCGCCGTTGGTATATTCACAGGCAGCATTAAAAGTTTGCCTGTCTTTAATACCAAAGCCCACCAGGATGGGATTAGATAATTTCATGTTATGCAGTCTTTTAAAATAAGCCTGCTGACTTTCAATCGCCTTGTTATTTCCGGTGGTGGAAGAAGAAGATACGGCGTAAATAAATCCTGATGAAAGGCTGTCAATTTTCCTAATTCTTTCTTCACTTGTTTCTGGTGTGATGAGAAAAATAAAATTGAGCTTGTATTGCTGAAACAGTTCTTTGTATTCTGTTTCGAATTCATACATTGGCAGGTCGGGTAAAATAATTCCATCGATCCCAACTTCACCTGCTGAGGCACAAAATTTTTCTAATCCATATTGCAGGATTGGGTTCATATAACCCATTAAGATCAGTGGAACGGACACCTGCTTTCTAAAATCTCTTAACTGTTCAAATAATTTTTCTATGGTCATACCGTTGGCAATGGCAATGGTACTGCTGTGCTGTATTACAGGTCCATCTGCCAGCGGATCACTGTACGGCATGCCCAGCTCTATCAAGTCTGCTCCATTCTCTTCCAATGCTTTCATTACCTCTACTGTACTCTCCAACTGTGGGTAGCCGGCAGTGCAATAAACATTTAATATATGATTGCTTTTTCTTTTAAATAATTCTTCAATTCTGCTCATGCTTTTTTTATTGTTGTTGTTCAACCAGGATTTCACTGCCATCTAAAATAATATGCCGGTAAGCCGGTTTAGCATCAATGTCAAGCGTTAATTTAAATGCCGATTTTGCCGCAGCAGTATTTGGAAAATTTACAACAATGCTGTCACCTTTTCTCTCCACCAAATAATTCTTTCCATCAAAATCATCATTCAGGCAACTCACAAATTCGTAGCGTTCACCGGCGATATTGGAAAGCATTTTAACAGGTGGTTTTTCATCAGTGCAGGCACCTATCTTTTCATACGTTAATTTATGATTGATAAATGCATCATTGCAGGATGAAAAAATAATCACCACAAAAAGTATTAAAACATTTTTCATACTTAAAGATATTTCATGTAAGTCGCTAAATCTTTATCCCCTCTCCCACTCAAACAAATCACCACCGTATCATCTTTTTTAAACTTTATATCATTCAACACAGCAAACGCATGCGCTGTTTCCAGTGCAGGAATAATGCCTTCTGTTTTGCTTACCATAAAGCCTGCTTTCAATGCTTCATCATCTGTTGCACTCATAAATATTGCACGGCCACTTTTAAATAAATGTGCATGCAATGGACCTATGCCAGGATAATCCAATCCTGCTGAAATGCTGTGTGGTTCTATCACTTGTCCATCTGCTGTTTGCATCAATAAACTTTTGCTGCCATGCAAAATACCCGGTTTACCCAACTGAGTAGTAGCCGCACTCATGCCACTGTTGATACCACAACCGGCTGCTTCCACTGCTACCAATTTCACGGACTCATCATTTAAAAAATGATAGAATGCTCCTGCTGCATTGCTCCCTCCTCCAACACAGGCAATCACATGCGTAGGTAATTCGCTGCCTGTTTTTTCCAGCAGTTGTTTTTTTATTTCATCACTGATCACACTTTGAAAACGTGCCACCATATCCGGGTAAGGATGTGGCCCTACCACACTGCCGATAATATAATGTGTATCCACAGGATTATTGATCCAATCACGGATAGCTTCGTTGGTGGCGTCTTTCAGCGTTTTGCTTCCACTGAGTGCAGGTATCACTGTAGCTCCCAGCATTTTCATTCTTGCCACATTCGGCGCCTGCCGCTCAATGTCTTTTTCACCCATGTACACAATGCACTGCATACCTTTCAATGCACATACGGTGGCAGTTGCCACACCGTGCTGACCGGCTCCTGTTTCTGCAATAATTCTTTTTTTACCTAATTTTATTGCCAGTAAAATTTGCCCGATAGTGTTGTTGATTTTATGTGCACCGGTATGGCAGAGATCTTCTCTTTTTAAATAAATATTGGTGTGATATTTTTCACTCAGCCTTGCTGCATAAAATAACGGTGTCGGACGTCCCACATAATCTTTCAGCAGTTGATGAAACTCCTCCTGGAAAGAAGGTTCATGCATGATAGAAAGATATTGCTCTTGCAACTGCTTCACATTTGGATACAGCATTTCCGGAATAAAAGCACCACCAAAACTTCCATAGTAGCCATGTTCATTAACCGTGAAATTATTTTCTGTTGTTGTCATCATTTGTAATACTATTTAACATCGTTGTGTCACTCACTTGTACTGCATACCTTTTTTGAACTATAGGTATTTTTAAAATGTATTTTGTAGTCTTTAATATCAGTTCCCTCAACAATAAAACCTAAGAATTCGAAATAGGCAACCAATGGCCAAACATCGGGATTACGACCTTCCCCATTTTTATAACTACTAAGATTTTTATTATTATTTTTTTTATCGTCAGTAATTAGTACAGCTTCAATATCACCTCCTCGATGATTATATTTAAGATAGCACCATTCAAATACTATATGAAAGTCCATAATAGAATTCCAAATATTATTATATTCTAAGAGTTCCAATTTGTTAGGGTTATCTCGAAGCACCTCAAATAAATATCGAAATTGTAAAAAAGCTTCTTTAAAGTAAAAATCAAATTCTATAACTTTACTTTCCACTATTTCCTCATCTAAATTATCACTAAATTGGTATTTGGCTCTTTTAATAAGAAAGTCCCTCATATAAGAAACATGTTCATTTCTATTTAATGATTCATGAAGTTTGTAGTTTCCTTTTTTATATGTCCCGTCATCCTGGATATTATCAGGCCGTTTTAAAAACAAATTAAATAAATTGTAAAAGACTCTCTTGTCACTTAAGAAATCATTTCTTATTGCTTCAATATCCTTTTGCAAAAATGACATTTCAACATTTTGAGAAAAAATTTTATTTAATAAAGTGAATATATATCTGGAAACTCCTAATCTATTATCTTTTGTATCAGTATTAAAGAAAAACAAAGTAAGTAATGAGTCTATTAGGGGAACTGTAGCAGGTAATTGCAAAATTTGTGTATGAAAAAACTGAAACCGGAGTGCATTATTACATTCTTCATAAATTCTTTTGTCCTCATCCTTATGCAAATGATTTAAAAGCTCTTGGCTAGCTGTTAAACTCATAATACTTTTATAATTATTATCAGCCTCCCGCCTATTCATTTCATCTATAATAAATCTATTCCCTATAATACGTCCGTCTTTGGTCATCTTGGCTATAGATCTATAGACATTTGTATCAAAAAGAAATACTAGTTTCTTCCCTTTATATCTTTCCAAGTGCTCTTCCATAAATTTCATTTTTTTTGCGGCTTTCATTTCCAAAACTTTGCGGTCTGACCTGCGGTGCCGACCGCTATCAAATGATCAACTCCAAAAACTTCAAATCCATCCATCTTCCAAACTTAAATCCCACTTCTTTAAAATGTGCCACTTCTTCAAATCCAAATTTTTTATGCAGTGCAATGCTGATTACATTCTCTGCTTCTATCCCTGCAACAATTGCATGAAGGTTTAGTTGTTTGGCTGCATCAATTAATGG
>JAYVLZ010000021.1:0-7032 GCA_043759175.1 Chitinophagaceae bacterium
AACAGCCGGATGCTTGGTACTGAATTGTAAAACGCCTAAAGCTTTTTCCACTTCCATACCACGGATCAGATCAACCAGTAAACGCATTTTACGTGGTGATGTGGGATAATTTCTAAGTTTTGCTACTGCTTCCATTTTTTATTTAGTTTAAGGTTTAAGGTTTAATGGTTTAAGGTTTTCTGCTGCTTACCAACTTTCAACCTTCAACTTTCAACTTTAAACTTTTTATGCTATTTTCTTACTTGAGTGACCTTTAAAGTTTCTTGTTGGTGCAAATTCACCTAATTTATGACCTACCATAAATTCTGTTACATAAACAGGGATGAATTTGTTACCATTATGTACTGCGAATGTATGTCCTACAAAATCAGGCGTAATGGTTGACCTGCGACTCCAGGTTTTGATAACACCTTTCTTTAATTTTCCTTCATTAATACCTAACACTTTATCTTCCAGGTTAGCATCTACATAAGGACCTTTTTTAATCGAACGAGCCATGTTTTTCTAATTTGCAAATGTGCAGATTTGCAGATTTGCAAATTCCGAACATTGATTTTCAATTTTGTTTATTTGTCCTGCCAAAGGCGAGACCATTTTAACTAAAAACTAATTCTATTTATTTGGCAATTTCTTACCGTTTCTTCTTGTCAAAATCATCTTATCAGAACCTTTACCTCTTGTACGGGTAACCTGGCCTTTAGCATATTTACCAGTACGGCTCCGTGGGTGACCACCTGAAGCTTTACCTTCACCACCACCCATCGGATGATCTACCGGGTTCATTGCTACAGCCCTTGTTCTTGGTCTAACACCTTTCCACCTGTTTCTACCTGCTTTACCAGCACTCTCCAGGTTATGATCGCTGTTGCTAACTACACCTACCGTTGCATAACAATTGATCAATACTTTTCTCAACTCACCACTTGGCATTTTTAATACACCGTATCTATCTTCCTTATTTGATAACTGTGCACTTGCTCCTGCGCTGCGTACCAATTTACCACCCTGGCCTGGTTGCATTTCAATGTTGTGAACATTGGTACCCAAAGGCATGTGTTTTAATTGTAAAGCATTACCTAATTCAGGTGCTACGTTATCACCACTGATTACGGTAGCGCCTACCTGCAAACCATTTGGTGCAATGATGTAACGCTTTTCACCATCTGCATAATTCAGCAAAGCGATAAACGCAGTACGGTTTGGATCGTATTCAATACTCTTTACAGTAGCTGGAATATCTTTTTTATCTCTTTTAAAATCAACGATACGGTACATTATCTTGTTACCACCACCCATGTAACGCATAGACCTTCTGCCCTGGGCATTACGTCCTGCTGTGTTACTCTGCTTTTCAAGCAATGTTTTTTCAGGAACATTCGTGGTAATCTCTGCATATGCATTACCTATTCTCCACCTGGTTCCTGCTGTTGTTGGTTTGTATTTTCTAAGTGCCATTTTACCCCTATCCCCTAAAGGGGGATGATGTCTTTTTTATTTATTTAATTTCTGCATTTTGCGGTAGCAGAATTACCATTCGTTATTATATTATTTGGTTGCCCTTACACCCCGCTGGCCAGCGGGGATGGGGGTTTATACTGTTCCGTACAAATCAATTGTTTCACCTTCTGCAACAGTTACATAAGCTTTCTTTTTAGCAGGCTTACGTCCTGTTAGTAAACCAGCTTTAGTATTACGTGATTTTGCTTTACCTGGCATTACTGCAGTATTTACATCTGTAACCTGAACGCCATAAAATTCTTCTACTGCCTTCTTAATTTCCAGTTTGTTAGCTTTTCTGCCCACCACAAAAGCATAACGGTTCAGCTTTTCTGATTGCTTATTTACCTTTTCAGATAAAATTGGCTTTATTAAAACGTCGGACAATTTCATAACTTTAATAATGTGCAAATGTGCAAATGTGCAAATGTGCTAATTTATAATTTGTAATTCTTATTCTTTACTTAATTCACTCATCATGGATGTTTAATGTGCTATTGCTTTTAATGAAGTGTTCTTCATTTGCAAATTTGCACATTTGCACATCTTCTAATTATTTTATGCTTCTGCTTTTTCTTCTTCAGAAAATATCTTTGCTGCATTTTCAGTAAACACTAACACTTTAGCATTTACAATATCATAAGTGTTGATATCACTTAATAATATACCCTGTACACCAGGTATGTTTCTTAAACTCAGATAGACGTTATCGTTATACTCCGGTAAAACAAACAATGTCTTTTTATTATCTAACTGCAGGCTCTTCAGAATACCGGCAAATTGCTTTGATTTAGGTGCATCCATTTTCATATCTTCTACCACTACAATTGCATTTTCTTTTGCTTTAAAGCTCAATGCACTGATTTTAGCCAGATCTTTTACTTTCCTGTTCAGTTTGAAATCGTATAAGTGCGGCTTAGGTCCAAATATGGTACCACCACCCTTATAAATAGGACTGCGTAAGTTACCTTTACGGGCTCCACCAGTTCCTTTTTGCTTGTGCAGTTTCTTAGATGAACCGTGTACTTCAGCCCTTGTTTTTACTTTGTGCGTACCCTGGCGCTGTGCTGCCAGGTATTGCTTTACGGCTAAGTAAACAACGTGGTTATTCGGTTCTGCACCAAAAATTTCCTGTGGCAGTTCAATTGTTCTGCCGGTTTTTGCGCCTTGTATATCTAAAACATCTACTTGCATCTTATTTAATTTGCAAATGTGCCAATGTGCAAATGTGCCAATTAACCCATTTTTTATTTTAAAACTTTATCTATAATCAATTAGCACATTTGCATATCTGCATATTTGCTAATTAGAATTTTACTTTTGTATTAAAACGATTGAACCGTTGTGGCCTGGAACTGATCCACTAATCAATATGTAATTCTTTTCAGGGAAAATCTTTACCACTTTCAGGCCTTTTGTTTTAACCCTGTCCTGACCCATCCGGCCACCCATTCTCATTCCTTTGAAAACCCTTGAAGCATCAGATGAGTTACCAATAGAACCCGGTGCCCTTGAACGATCATGCTGACCGTGAGACTGGCCACCCACACCATGGAAACCATGACGTTTTACCACACCCTGGAAACCTTTTCCTTTGGATGTACCAACCACTTCAACCTTTTCACCTTCGGTAAAAATGTCTACGGTGATCGTTTCACCTACGTTCTTATCTGATTCGCTGTTGCGTATTTCTTTTACTACTTGCTTAGGGGAAGTTTGTGCTTTGGCGAAGTGGCTGATTTCAGCTTTGTTGGAGTGCTTTTCTTTTTTGTCGCCAAACGCTATCTGGAGGGCATTGTAACCGTCAGTTTCAACGGTTTTCTTTTGTGTAACCACACATGGTCCAGCTTCAATGATGGTAACGGCAGTTTGCTTGCCTGCTGCATCAAAGATACTGGTCATACCAATTTTCTTTCCAATAATACTTTTCATTGTATTTTGTTTATATCCAGCGCTCCCGATTTCGACAAGCTCAATCTGACAAGATTAGCCTGTATGACAGGGAGATGGATGTTTCAATATTTTATTTAAGAACTGACCTTTTGCCTTTTCCGCCGCCCAGCTATACCAGCTAAGTTCGGGATGGTTCATCAGGCCTTAATCTCAACATCTACACCACTTGGCAGATCCAGTTTGCTCAAAGCATCTACTGTACGGCTGCTGCTGGTGTAAATATCTAACAAACGCTTATGCGTACACAGTTGAAACTGCTCACGTGCCTTTTTGTTAACGTGTGGGGCACGTAATACGGTAAAGATCTTTTTGTGAGTAGGTAAAGGAATAGGACCTGTTACTACTGCTCCCGTACTACGTACAGTTTTTACGATTTTTTCAGCTGATTTATCAACTAGATTGTGGTCGTAAGACTGCAGTTTGATTCTGATTCGTTGTGACATATTTAAAGAACTTTAAACTTTCGTTTTTTAATTTGGAGTGCAAAGGTAGGGGGTAGAAATGAAATGGCAAAGGTTTTATGAAAAGTTTTTTGAGGATTTTTCAACTTTACAGTGTAGCATATCCAAAAAATAATTTATTCACTGGAATAAAGAGATGGGTTGCCGGCAAAAGCGCATTTACCAGTACTACATTATGTAATGATTGGCATCAGCATGTTTTAAAATATTCTATTAAACATTTGCCTGCTGACAGGAGGAAACTATATTTGTGTCATGTTAGCAATCAGCCACCGTGGCCAGCAGATGCCACCTTCTCCCATCAGGAAATTAGTGCCTTACGCAGAAGCGGCAAAAAAAAGGGGAACTAAAGTTTATCACCTGAATATAGGCCAGCCGGATATTGCCACGCCTGAAAAAATTTTAGATGCGGTACGCAACAGTGATTTCAAAATATTAGAATACAGCCACAGCGCCGGTAATGAAAGCTACAGAAAAAAACTGGTGCAATATTATAATGGCGTGGGGATCAGTGTTACACCAGAACAAATTATCGTGACCACCGGTGGCAGCGAAGCTATCTTATTTGGCTTTATGGCCTGCATGGATGCCGGTGATGAAGTGATCATCCCCGAACCTTTTTATGCAAACTATAATGGTTTTGCAATAGAAGCTGGCATAATTGTAAAACCCATTTTTTCCAGCATCGAAACAGGCTTTGCTTTGCCGCCCATTGAAGATTTTGAAAAAGTGATCACACCTAAAACAAAAGGGATTGTAATCTGCAATCCCAATAATCCAACAGGATATTTATATAGCAGGGAAGAGATGGAAACATTGAAACAAATCATTCTTAAACACAACTTATTTTTATTTGCAGATGAGGCTTACCGTGAATTCTGTTATGAGGGTACCCATACCAGCGCTATGCATCTTACCGGTGTGGACGAACATGTGGTGCTGATGGATACGATCAGCAAAAGATATAGTGCCTGCGGGGGAAGGATCGGTGCTTTTGTTACAAAAAATACAGCCTTGCTGAATGCTGTAATGAAATTTGCACAAGCCAGGTTAAGCCCTCCCAGCTTTGCACAAATATTGGGAGAAGCTGCAGTTGATTTGCCTGCCAACTATTTTGACATCACAAAGGCGGAGTATAAAAAAAGAAGGGATACTATTGTAGAAAGGCTAAATAATATACCCGGTGTGTTTTGCCCGAATCCTGGCGGTGCATTTTATGCAATGGCTAAGTTGCCTATTAACGATGCTGATACTTTTTGTCAATGGTTACTGGAATCATTTTCTTACGAAGGACAAACTGTAATGCTGGCTCCGGCGAGTGGTTTTTACGGAACGCCAGGTTTGGGTAAACAAGAGGTAAGGCTGGCTTATGTTTTAAATACAACAGCCATCAATGCTGCCATGGATTGCCTGGAAAAAGCATTGGAGGAATATAATAAGAAATGACTGTCTCACCACGCTTTCTCCTACCCATACTTCGGCTACGCTCAGTAGTGAGGAGGCGGTACCTGGCCTGCCACTAATTTCGCTAATTGGCACGAATTGATTTTTACAAAAAACTATTCAAAACATTCAGAGAAAAATTCAGGCAGGTGTTTTACAAACCTTCTTTCTAATCAACTTGTTTTTTCTGCAACAATAACAAAAGTGTCAAAAGCATAGGATGCCCGGGGAAAAATTTCTTTAATGCTGAACCCCGCCAGCTGTAAAAATAAAAATATTTCATCTTTTGTAAAAGCCCTGATCGTGGAATTGTCTTCCCCTATTTTTACCAGGTTGCCATCTTCCTGTTCCTGGTAAAAAACAGCCAGCCAGTCAAAGGTCCAGCTCTGGCTGAGATTAACCGTCCAAAAACTTTCCCGGTGAAATTTTTTATTACCCGCTGTGGCCTTATGTATTACTGCACCCCCATTGATCAGTGGGATAAATTTACTGGCATCAATAAAATCAAAACACAATATACCGGGAGCTTTCAAATTTTTATGAATAGCAACCAGGCTGTCCATTACGTCTTTGTTGGTAAGCAGGTAACTAATGGTTCTGCCGGTAATGATTGCAGATTCCATTTTCTCATCCCACACAAAATCCTGCATTCTGGCTTGTAAAAAACTGCAGGACGGATTATTCTTTTTTGCAATTGCCAGCATATCAGCACTTATATCCATACCCATATATTCAAAACCATTTTCTGCAAAGCGGCCAGCTAAATTACCAGTGCCACAGCCGATTTCAACCAATGAATCACAATTGTACTTTAGCAGCAATTGCTTGTATAAACTAAACTCTTCATCATAATTAATAAAAGTTTTGTACATGGCTTCATAAACAACTGCCAGACTATTATAAAGGTTGCTCATGATCTTAATTTTAAAGTTATAAAGTTTACACCTTTTAAAAAAGGTGTAAACTTTATTCACATTTAGCCTAAAATTAAAAGGGATTGATTTTAAAAATCAATCCCTTTTAAAGAAAAGTATTTTATTTTTAAAACCTAAAGTTCAACGAAGCCTGAAATATAGTACCCAACTGGCTGAATTGAGAACCATTGTAACCTAATATTCTGTATCTGCCGCTGAAAGATAAAAATCCTTCCAGCAAACTTTTACCAGCCGGATCATTAAGAACTTTTTGCCCTTCAGCATTTAATGCCTCTAATTTCCATTTAGGTAATATATTAAATATATTATTTACAGTAACGGAAAAATTTATTTTATCTGTTATGTCATAACCTAAATTCAAATCGGTAACAACCGCAGAAGAAAATACCTGCTTTATATCTTCCATTGGGCTTCGATCTGGGTTGGTGGCATTAGAAATATAAAACTTATACTGTCCTCCGTTATCCAGATCCTGAAATTTGGTTGGCCCAAATAAAGTATTATTCAGGTTAATGCTAAATTTCTTGATGTGATAATCCATTCCCAATACCACTTTGTACTTAGGACGGCCTTCTGTTAATAAAGATTTAATTTGAGTGCTTAAAATAGTAGAACCGCCATCTTTAATTGCTGAAGGGTCATTAGGACTACCAACTATTTCATTTTTCAAAGTAAAATTACCTGCAAGGTTTATTCCTAATTTACCTGCACCCAGGTTTATGTTTTTATAATTAGCAACTACA
>JAYVLZ010000022.1:0-3769 GCA_043759175.1 Chitinophagaceae bacterium
AAAATCAAATCGTCTCAGGCTTACATTCATCGCAAACTCAATATTGACAATACTTTCAAAGAACTAATGTTTATAACAACGCAACGCTAATGAGCCCATTTATATATAAGCTAACAGTTTTTACTTATTATTTATATCTATTATTGTTTTCGCTTCCATCCAGTAAATATTATCAGCGCCATTTAAAGTTGAATGCATCTGTTTATATAATGACTTTGCATTTTGTTGTTCAGCAAAAGGGGCTTTAACTCCGCCACGGTTACTGGTGAAAAAAAAATATTTTTTATCTGGCGAAATGTATGGACAATAATTAAGTCCGGGTTGATTAATTACATTTCCTAAATCAATTGCTTCTGTCCACTCTCCTCTTTCATTTTTTTTGCTGATGTATAAATCACCTGCTGCGTAAGCGCCTTTTCTTTTATAGCCTGTGAACAAAATAAATTTTTCATCCGGATCAACAAAGGAATTGAACTCATCACCAACAGAATTGATGGCATCGGGCAAACTAACAGCAGTGTCGTACTGATTTTTTTTAAACCTGCATAGCATAATATCTTCTTCCCTGCCCTGCACTGCTCTTGTAAAATAAATATTACCTGTTTTAGTTATTGAGGGATAATATTCATCTTCACCAGTATTCACAGGTGAACCAGCATTAGTTGCATTGCTCCATACTCCATTTGTTTTTGTAACATACCAAATATCATAATCCTTATTAGCAGTACCACTTACAGGTCTGCTGGATACAAAATACAGTTTGCTTCCATCTGGTGAAAACGCAGGCTCCAGGTCATTGTACTTTCCGCAGAAAGTTGCTACCTCTGACTGAGTCCATTTTCCATTTATGCTTTTACAATGCATGATAGTACTGAAACCTCTACCACTTTGGAATTGCAGTGTATAAAACAACTCATCACCTAATGGAGAAATAGCCATATCCCGGTTGCCAAATTCATCTGATATAATTCCTGCTGCAAATATTTTTGGAGTATCACCTGGAGGCGTTTGATTAAAATAATTATTTTCTTTTTGCTGGGCAACTGCATTTATTGAAAAAAAAATCAACAATAAAAATATCTTCATACTAAAAATTTTATTCAATAAATATACAGTTAAAAAAAAGGCAGGCTAATAGAAAAAAGCCTGCGTGTTTTTTGAGAAAAATTGCATTACTATTCAATGTTAAATCATGTCCAGGCCTGAACAGTAGAAGCAACCTGGTAATAAGTTTGAATTAATAAGATCTTTAAAAATAAATTTCCATAGTGTGTGCCGTATAGAATTTACTACTATTTAATTTAACCCTTTCAGGGTTATTTACTTTTTCTTTTTCACCCCGGATTTCATCCGGGGTTATTCATATTTTAGCCTTTCAGGCTATCGTAAATTTTTATCCTTTTATACTTATAATTATCTTTTTTAAATGAATTGATAATCTAATAGTATTTTTTTTTAAATATTATTTCGGATTTTTTACAGGTGTGCTCCCTGTATTAGGATTATACGCCAGTTCATTATCCGGAACATCCCAGTAATCAAGGAAATTATAATTGATGGTAGCATTTGTATTCACCACTCCATCAGGTCCAACCACCACTGCTTTTGTTTTGCCGCCAGCTCTTGAAACATCTTCTGAAATACCCCAGCGTCTTGCATCATAAAAAGCCAAACCACGATACGCAAGTACTACTCTGCGTTCTCTTCTTAATTCTTCTTTTGCCTGATCAAGACTAAGCCCTGCGCCTTTAACAGCAGCAAGCCCGGCACCCTGGTAAGTTCTTAACGCATCAATTACACCCAGGCCATCTTCTACACCTCCGCTGTATATTTTTGCTTCGGCTTTCATCAGTTCATTTTCTTCATAAGTGCTGGCCATATAATATTCACCCTCGCCTAAATCTGAATTATTAATTACCACTACCCCAGGCAATCCATTGCCACCACTAACCAACGCATACCTGGTATTAAAAATATTTCCACGGTCGCTGTTGCCAATCCATGTTACCGTTTTTGTGTAATTGTTTTCAAATCTTTTATCGCCTGCTTTATAATCCTGTATCAATCTTTCACTCACTTTGTAAGTAGCGCCTCCTGCCAGTATGGAAGAAGATTTAATTGCGGTGGTACCGGATGTAAGAAAGTCGGCACTGGACCTTGCAGTAAAAACATTGTCATCTGCTTTTACACCATTATCAACCAGCGATGCAATACTGGCCCAGTCTGCGGCAGTCATGGAAGCCACCGTTTTATTAACCAAAATATTACGTGCCTTTAAAGTATTGATCGTCCGTATCCACATCTGCGGAGTAGGTACGCCACCTTTGCCCAGTTTGAAAAAATTAGGGATCAATCTGCCAATCATTGCTTCATAGTCTGCATCATCCGTTAATGCCTGCAGCAAAGCAGCGGCTTTATCAAGATTAGCATTTGACTCTGCTATGATTTGTTCTTTGGTTACATAGTTACCATTGGTTCCAATGTCTGCATCGTCAATAATTCCTGCATAATAAATAGAACCAATTCTTGCATAGGCAAAACCCTTCCACCAATAGCTCCATGCTTTGATAGCATTTTTTCTTGTTTCTGCATTTCCACTAAAAGCAACTTTATCTACCAAAGCCAATGACCTGTTACTTGCCTTGTTTAATGAATACATATAAGTCCATTCATGATACAAAAAATTCTGTCCCTGGTTGGCATTTGTGTTCACCTGCCTGATAAGATCCGGTTGTTTTAATGGAGAATTTGGATTGTTTACTTTGGTGCCATTATCCAATGTAACATATTCCGGTACGGCTATCTGGTTCAAAAAAACATTCGCAGCTTCTGCACCAATCACATCACCCAGCAGATCATGAAATGCGGTGGCACCAGACCAGAAATGCCCGGGAACACCATCATAAAAAGTGCCATTGATATCTTCGGCCCCCTGCTGAAAACCATTGATATAAGTACCTCCCTGAACAAGAGACAGAAAACCTGATTCTGTATTGGCTTTATCCAGCGTGGGCACATTTGGGTTACCAACCTCTAATTGTTTTTTACATGATATTACTATTGCAGTACACAATAGAATAAACAATATTTTCTTCATATTCTTAAGTTGAAAAGTTTGTAATTAAAATCCAATATTGATACCTGCTGAATAAGACCTGAGGTTAGGCATCGTATTATGATCCACCCCCCTGTCAAATGCAGAATTACCATTGCCGGTAGTATTACCTGAACTTATTTCAGGATCCATACCGGTGTACTTTGTTTTTGTAATCAGGTTGCGCCCGGATAAAACAAGCTGAAGTCTTTTAAAGCCTTTTATTTTAAATGCTTTGGCAATATCTACTGCTAATGACACATTTCTTAATCTTAAGAAAGAAGCATCTTCATAAAAATAATTTTTTGTTCCATTTCTTGAACTAACGGCGTACACACCACGATAAAAAGCTGTCCATGCACCCTCCTGTCCGTCTATGCTAAAAGACTTTTCATAATCACTGTGAATACCATCACGATAAAGCCATTCTTTTGTTTGGTTGTACAAATGACTGCCATAAACCCAATCCCATTGAAAAGATAAAGTGGCAATATCCCTGTAAGTAACATCATTAATGAATGACATATTAAATTTAGGATTGGGATCGCCAAAGCTATATTGGATGGGAGTGAAGTAAGGTTGTTTGGTAGCTTTATTCACCACCCAGCCATTACTGGCAAGGGTATAATTAGCCTGGTTGGCCTTATCAATATATGGGTTACCATCCGGGCCTCT
>JAYVLZ010000023.1:0-9022 GCA_043759175.1 Chitinophagaceae bacterium
GCTTTTGAGCTAAGGCAATGAAATGGGCTTCTGTCATGGATGGATAAGTTGGTTTACCAAATTTAGCCTTTTTTTAATGCGACATCTTTAATTGCACCCAATTGTTATGGGGCTTTCTTAAACCTTAGTAGAAAAGAAATTTAATCAGGGATTCAACCTTATTACATTACTCTCAAATAAAATGATCTCGCCTTAGGTGAGACTAAAAAGAAATGGAAACGTATTGAAAAAAATATTACTGGCAGAGTGAATAATAACGATTCTCATTTATCTGCCATATACAACATTCCAAAGTATCACCGTAAATTTTGCTGAAGTATTTCTAAAGTTTTATCAAAAAAGCCTGGAGCTTTTTGGTAAGCATCAACCAAAATAAGGTAATAAGGTTTCAGCAATTTAATGAGGCATTTTTTCTACTAAAGTTAAAAAAACTTGCTGAAATTTTAGCTGCACCTATTATTTCTTTCGGAACATAAAGTTGGGTAAAATGAAATAAGTTTTTGGCCATTATAATCACAAGCCATACGGGTGTCATGAATGAGAATTACACCGTTAATTTCTGCTAAAAATAATATTTAACTATATTGAGTAATAAAACCAATTGCATGAGTGCCATAAAAAATCATTTTTTCTTTACAACATTCATATCCTTCTTTTTTATTTCCTGTAACTCAAAGAAAAATTCAGATTATACTGGCTGGTCTGTGTATGGTGGTAATAAGGAAAACAACCGCTACTCTTCATTAACACAAATTGACACCAGCAATGTTACACAACTGCAGGTGGCCTGGCAATATCATACGGGTGATTCAGCCCAGATGACACAGATACAGGTGAACCCAATAATTGTTGACAATATTTTATACGGCGTTTCCCCCAAACTAAAATTGTTTGCAGTAGATGCAGGCACAGGTAAAGAAAAATGGGTGTTCAATCCCGTTAGTGATTCAGCAAAAGAGGTAAAGGGCTTTGGCTACTTCATGATGAATGTATGCCGGGGTGTATCTTATTACGCAGATGAGAAGGATAAGAGAATTTTCTATTCTGCCAGCTCCAATCTTTTTTGCATCAATGCAGCAACTGGAAAACCAGTAACATCTTTTGGTGAAAATGGAAAAATTGATCTGCACAATGACCTTGGCGTGAATGCAGGCGCATTGTATGTGGCATCCACCACACCGGGAATGATTTACAAAGATTTAATTATTGTTGGCACCCGTGTATCAGAAGAAATGCCTGCAGCATCGGGCCATATAAGAGCATACGATGTACATACCGGTAAACTGCGGTGGATATTTCATACCATTCCACAACCCGGCGAGGCTGGCTATGAAACATGGGAAAACAAAGAAGCATACAAACATATTGGCGGCGCTAATTCATGGGCCGGCTTTAGTTTGGATGAAGCAAGAGGCATTGTATATGCACCAATTGGTTCTGCGGTATATGATTTTTATGGAGGCAAAAGATCAGGACAAAATTTATACGCCAATTCACTACTGGCGCTGGATGCCTCTACTGGCAAGCGTCTTTGGCATTTTCAAACAGTGCATCATGATATATGGGACCGGGATTTGCCAACGGCGCCATCGCTTGTTACTATTAATAAAGACGGAAAAAAGATAGACGCTGTTGCACAACCCACCAAGAGTGGTTTTATTTTTATGTTCGACAGAATCACAGGTGAACTAATTTTTCCGATTGAAGAAAAACCGGTGCCCACGGTATCAGATTTAATTGGAGAAAAACCAAATCCAACACAACCTTTTCCTTCACTGCCTTTGCCATTTGCACGGCAGTCATTAACAGAAAAAGATCTGAACAGTATTGTTCCTGATTCATCTTACCAGGATATTAAAAAACGGTTGGCATCTTATAAAACAGGATTCATTTACAATCCGCCGTCAAAACAGGGAACGGTAATTTTTCCGGGCTTTGATGGTGGTGCAGAATGGGGTGGCCCGGCTGTAGATCCTGCCACAGGAATTATGTATGTGAATGCAAGTGAAATGCCCTGGGTACTCACCATGGTGGATATCAAAGAACAAAAATTAGGACCTGAAACAAATCTTGATGCAGGAAAAAGACTGTACACAGTAAAATGCATGGCCTGCCACGGACCTGAAAGAAAGGGTGGCGGCAATTTTCCGGGATTGATTGATGTAAATAAAAAATATACACCCGATTCATTTATTCAGGTGGTATCTGGCGGCAGAAGAATGATGCCGGCATTTAACCAACTGGTTGAAAGTGAAAAACAGGCGCTGGCTTCATTTGTATTGGATATAAAAAACAGCCAGGGCAAAAAGTTTAAGGCACCGCCGCCCAGTGCTGAAGATTCATTATACAGAATTCCTTATGGCGCTACCGGTTATAATAAATTTTTAACCAAAGAAGGTTATCCAGCAGTTGCACCACCCTGGGGTACTTTGAATGCGATTAATTTAAATACCGGCCAGTTGGTTTGGAAAGAAACGCTGGGTGATTATCCTGAATTAAAAGCAAAAGGTTTACACACGGGAACAGAAAATTATGGCGGTCCTGCTGTAACTGCAGGTGGCCTTGTTTTTATTGCTGCAACGAGCGATTCAAAGATGAGAGCCTTTAATAAAAGAACCGGTAAATTGCTGTGGGAGTTTGATCTGCCAGCATGTGGATTTGCAACACCATCTGTGTATGCAGCAGATGGGAAACAATTTTTAGTAATCGCATGTGGTGGTGGAAAATTAAGAAAACAATCCGGTGATGTGTATGTTGCTTTTGCTTTGCCGGATAAAAAATAAAGGGATGCAAAAAATGGTTTTGATCCATTTCTGCATCCCTTAAAATTTTGAGGTTGATTAAAAAACCTCAGATAAGTTAATCATAGAGCAGGATTTCCAATGTCGTATTCTAATTTCAAAACTAACATTACTTCATACAACGGGGTTTAACTAAAATAATTTAATTTGTGTAGTCCGCTTTCTACATCCACACCCTAAACTTTAAAAGAAAAATTGATGAAAAATTTTTTATTGATAGATGATCATGAAATTGTAAGAACTGGATTAAAGAATGTATTACTCAACTTATTTCAGCCTTGTGAAGTATATGAATCCTGGGATGAAGCAACTGCTCTTGAATTATTAAAGACGCATTCCTTTACACTTGTTATCATGGATGTACAGATGCCTGGCAGCAATGCTATAGAACTGATGGAATTTATGAAAATTAATTACCCCGGTATTAAAGTACTGGTGTTCTCCATGAGTAATGAAAAGCTCTATTCAAAAAGATTTTTTAAAGCCGGTGCCATGGGATTTGTTTCCAAAGCTTCGGGTGTACCGGAACTAAAAAAAGCCATCGAACTTGCGTTAAAAAACAGGCGTTATGTAAGTGATATACTTGCCAATTTGCTGGCTGATAAAATTGAATCAAAAGAAACCAACACCCCTTTTGAAAAACTAAGTGCAAGAGAATTTGACATCGCCACTGCATTAATAAATGGTAGTTCCGTAGGTGAAATTGCTGCATCACTTAATATCAGCGCATCTACGGTTGGTACTTACAAGGCAAGACTTTTTGAAAAATTGCAAATTAAAAATATTGTAGACCTGGTAGAAATGGGAAGAATATATAAGTCAAATTAATTTAACATCCGGCCCGTTAATTCAACTGCATTCCATATCCAATATACGAATGGTTTTATCGTAATACGCCTTTGCTTTTTCAGGGGAACTTCCAACACAAACCAGCCCAAGTTTTCCATGTTCAGACAATGCTCCCACCAAATGAAACATCACTCCTTCCTGTGCTGCACTGTCGTACATCAGGTCATGAAAAATGGAAATGTCCATCAGGTCATCCGGGGTAAGCCCTTTATATTTTTCACTGCTTACATTATCAGATGCAAAATAAAAACGTTTGTTGCCTCCTGCAGTGAGATATTCACCAGTATCTGCATTGTAGGCGCCATCTGTTAAAAACTGCAGCATTAAAAATGGATGCGTAGTACCTCCTTTGCGGAGATTAATTTCAATAGCATAATGTTTCCAGGAATCATCGGGTTGTTTAACAGAAATAAAATCGATGGCAAACCTGCCGATTGCTCCCTTGTCTGCCAAAGTTTGTGCAATCTTCTTTCCTTCTTTTGCAATCGAAATGCTATACGCTTCATCTGCCGGAAAAATTGCACCCAAAAATATCTGCCCGTCATCACCACCCAGTAACTGGTCATGCGTACTTACAATTTCAATTTTCTTTGATGGAGTGATGACACACTGAACTGAGGGAGACATTTTAACGTCGCCTTCCAAAAAAACTTCCACTATCCCTCCCATCGATTGAAACTTTTCAAAGAATAATTTTTCACTTACATCTTTGGCCACCGTTTTAAAATGTTGTGATAAAGTTTCTTCAATATTTTTTTCCAGGTTGTTATCTATTTTAATATCCGGAAAAGTATAGATCGCATTACCATCACCACTAAACCCATCATTCATTTTGATGACTGCTCTTCGCAATGCAGGATATTTTGTTTTGAGTACCGCTAATGATCTTACAACATCTTCTCTTGTAGTCAGGTCTTCAAAACCATCTGGAAAATTCACGCCACTGTTTCTGAAATTTTTTCTTCCGCCAGATTTTGAACCTTCATAAAATTTATCAGGGTTCGTACCAAACAATGGGATGCCCAATTGCACGGCCAGTGTTTTTTCCAGGCTGGTAATATTATAACAGGTAAGGTGAGCCGCATCCACATCTGGGATCACCTGCCTGATCCTTTCTATTAACCTTGGTCTTTCTAATACTTTTTGCGTAAGGGGTTTTACAGAAGCATCATAACAACTAAGCATGGTAAGCCGCTGTCTGGCATGGTGTCCGGTGATACCTGGCAGCAGGTGCAGGTAATAATCAACAATACTGTCTGATACCGGCATACTGGTGATATAAATAATTTTTGTGAGTGGCATACGCAACAGCATCAGCAGGCAAAGCATTCTTTCTTCATAATAAACAGCGCCTTTTATTTTAGAGAGAATGTCCATATCCAATGAAAGTGAAGGGAGAATAACGATGGTACGAGGAGCCAGTTTATCAGGGAATATTTTTTCGTATTGCAGGATAAACCGTTGCTGAATTTCCCGGAATGCATTTGCTTCTTCTGCTGAACCCGGCACTGGAAAATTATTGCTGATATTAAAACATTTCCTGGTAGTATTTGCATCCGTATTCATGTGCTTAATCTTTGAAGTAAGATAATAAATTTCAGCAAAGAAAGATATGTTGTTTGGCATTCGTAATGGGTGGGTCACCCCCTGGGTGGCTCACCCTGCCAATGAAAACACTTGCACAAACAGTAAGAAAATAATAACAGGGTGGGCCACCCAGGGGGTGACCCACCCGTTTAATTAATAATCATCCCCCAAACAAAACACCGGCTTTCTATACATCCATTGCCCACTGGTAAAATCAGGGAACTCCACGGTCTCATTTCCTTTCTCAATAGAACTTTCACTCAATGGTGTGATGGCACTCCAGGCAGCTGCATCGTACACATCCATCACGGTGGGTAAGCCACGTTTGGCAGATTCAATAAAAGAATTGATCACAAAAAAATCCATGCCGCCATGGCCTGCACCTTCTGCATCGCTGCTGTATTTTTTCCATAACGGATGATCGTACTTATCCAGCCATTCTTTATCTGCATCCCATTGGTGTGGTTTTGTTTTTCCTTCAATATGAATTCCTTTGGCTACATCCATCCACATACCATTGGTGCCCTGCACCCGGAAGCCGAGTGAGTAAGGCCTTGGCAGGCTGGTGTCATGCTGCAACAGGATCGTTTCTCCATTGGCACAACCAATAGAAGTAGTTACCACATCACCCAGTTTAAAAGTAACTTTTGCATTGGGATGTTCAGGGCCGCAACTTTTTATGATGTGATCATGCAGGCCCCTTGCCTTGGAAGAAAAAGAACAGAGATTTACAAAACGGTTGCCTCTGTTGATATTAATATAATTGGCTATCGGACCCACACCATGTGTGGGGTACAGGTCACCGTTACGATAGACAGAATGATTGGTTCTCCAGTGTGCTTCACTGAATCCTTTTTCACCAAACTCACAACCATGCCCATAAGGATCGGTGCCATTATTTAATTTCACTTCTCTCAGGTCGTGCTGGTATCCGCCCTGCAGGTGTACCAGTTCTCCAAACAATCCCTGCCTTACCATATTAAGCACTGCCATCACATCCCGGCGGTAACAAACATTTTCCAGCATCATTACATGCGCCTTGTTTTTTTCTGCTGCCTTTATCACATCCCAGTGATCCTGCAATGTAATGCCCAGCACCACTTCGGTAGCCACGTATTTGATACCTGCTTCCGCAGCGCCGATCACCATTTCTTTGTGCCACTCCCACGGTGTGGCAATTAGTATAGCGTCGAGGCTCTTTATCTCCAGCAGTTTTTTCCAGGCATACGGATCACCTGTAATTATTTGCGGCATTTTTTGATTCTTCTTTGTAACAATATCCTTTGCCATTGTCAGCATACGGTTATCAATATCACAGATGGCCACCACTTCCACATCCTTCCTGCCCAGCAGCATTTCAAAATGATCCTGCCCACGCATGCCAACACCGATCATTCCAATTCTAACTTTGGTGTCTGCTGTGGCAGCAAACAAATTGGTATTGGGCAATACTGCCATAGATGCAGCCAGTACTCCTGTGTTTTTGATAAAATCTTTTCTGTTCATGTTGATTTTTTTTGAATGATAATGCAGCCGAAAATTATGAATTCTTTTTTAAAGCTAACACATCAATGTTAATCGGCCAGACCTATGATAAAATAAAAAACCGCAGTGATTAAATGCGGCTGTATTATTTGCTGGTTTTATTAAAATAATTATGCTGTAAAAAATATTCTTTCCACTGTCCAGTACAAAGCAACAACTGCAATGGCTGAAGACATGGCGTAAACAATTCTTTTCCTGTACCAGCTTTTATCTCTTAGTGGAATAATCAACAACCCAAACATGGCGAGTATAATTGCTACCTGCCCCAGCTCCACGCCAGCATTAAAAGCAATAATGGAAGTATAAAATTTCCCCGGTGGCAAACCAATCTCGTTGAGGGAACTTGCAAAGCCCATTCCATGGATCAATCCAAATAAAAATACCAGCAGGATACGCCAGGGCTTTAATTCAGACAATAATATATTTTCTATTGCCACAAACAAAATGGACAAGGCGATGACCGGTTCCACTACTGCACTGGGAGCTACCACAATATTTTTCATGCTGAGTGCCAGTGTAACAGAATGAGCTACTGTAAAAGCAGTTGCCTGCCAGAGAATTGTTTTTACTTTGGTGCTTAACAAACACAATCCTATTACAAATAAAATATGATCGGCACCCGCAGGAATAATATGTGTGAAACCTAATTTTAAATAAAACCAAACCACATCTTTTACCGGGGCATTTTCTAAAGCATAATTAATACTGTGGGCAAACAGCACCGGTGCAGCAAATAACAATGCTGAACAGATCAATATTTTTTTGGTAAGTGAATGCATTGTGTAATAAATTTTTGATAATAAATTTTACAACTGTTTCAATGCTTCGGTACTTTCATTTTTTAAACCGGGTAAAATATTAGGATTATTTTTTAATCCGCCTTGTAAATATTTTTTTGCCTGTTGCTTATCTCCTGCTTTTAAAAAGATCAACCCGGTATGGCAAAGCAGTGCAGGATTCTGGCTGTTGGTTTTATTGGCCACTTGAATGTATTGCATGGCTTTGGAAACATCGCCTTTGTTATAATAAGCCCAGGCCAATGTTTCATTTACGTCAATATTTTGGGGGCGGCGGTTGTATTCTGCCAGTGCATGTTCCAGCCCTTTTTCGTAATCACCTGTTCTGGTGTATATCTCTGCCAGTTCTTTATCTGAATAGTGCCCGATGCTTTCGTCAGTGAGTGCAGCTTTTGCATTGGTGGCCATCTCTTTGATGGCTGCATTCATTAATGTAGTTGCTTCTGCATTTCTGCCAGCCAGTTTATATGCTGATGCCAGTTCTTCTTTAAAGGTGGAATTACTGACGATGGAATCTGCCTGTTTGTAATAATCAACTGCTTTGTTATAATCTTTTTCTGCAATGGCGATTCTTGCCAGCCCTGCTAACGGATAGGGATAGCCTGGCCGTTCATTGTATGCAAAAGTATATTGCATGGCTGCATTTTTAAGATCACCAATATTTTCATACAGGTGCCCAAGTTGTACCCTGCTCCATTCGGTGGATTCATCCCCGGCAGAACCTGCATCTACTGCCATTTTCATGGCTTCAATGGCACCGGGATAATCCCCGTTAATTTCACGGAGGTAAGATGCCCTTGCATAAGAACGCAGGTCGGGCCTTATGGACAACATCTTATCTGCTGCAGATACCGCTGAATCATAATGGCCCATTTCTACATTGCCATCCACCAGGATACCATATACAAAAGCATTGTAAGGATTTATTTTTCTTGCACTTTCGGCTGTGGCAAGGCCATCGGCAAAATGATGCTGGGACATCTGCACTAAGGCTTTAAGGGTGAGTGCTTCAAAATTATTTGATTCAATACTAAGCACATCATTAATATATTTCATGGCCGCTACGTCGTAATAAGTATAATTTCCGGTAACCCTGGCTTCCATCACCATCAGGTTGGCAAGTGTTATCAACGATTTTTTATCATAAGGATTTGCTTCAATAGCAGCAGTCATTTTCTCAGTTGCTTTTTTTATCGTTGTCCATTCTTCCGTTTGTACCTGGGCTCCTCTCCTTTCTAATAACCGGTAAACAGCCGTTTCCTTTTTTGTTTCATTTTTTTTGTATTTCATTATGACAAAACCTGCAGCAAAAATGAATAAAAGGATGAGTGATAAGTAAAGTAAATTCTTTTTCATGATTGTATATTTTTTAAGGTATAAAGCTGAATCGTTGCCGGGAGTATTTATATGTACGAATTTTGAAGGCCTTTAGATGTAATTTTT
>JAYVLZ010000024.1:0-3660 GCA_043759175.1 Chitinophagaceae bacterium
ATAATGGATTTAGTGATCTGCTTACCAATACAGATTTTGATGGTGGAAATGGCGGCGGCATGGTGCTTATTTCTGCTCCTGTTATATCTGGAAATGACAATTCAATTATTTCTAATGGGGACAAAGCTTATGAGCTTACAGCACCGGGCTATCTTGCTCATGACGGAATGGGCGGGGGTGGTGCAGGTGGTACAGTATTGATAAAAGCAAATTTATTTATTACTGGATTACAAATACAAATAAATGGAGGAAAAGGTGGCGATATGTCATCGTCTATTTCAGGAGGAAAAGTAGGCCCAGGTGGAGGAGGTGCCGGAGGTGTTGTATGGTTTAGTCAAAACACATTGCCATCAAATGTTACTATTCAAAAAAGTGGTGGTTTAAATGGAGTGATCTTAGATGATTCAAATAATCCTTATGGCGCAACTGCCGGATTGGATGGCATAAACGTATTTAATCTTTCTTTGTCAATTGATGCTGTTCCTTTCAAAGTAAATATTGATTCTGTCCGTATCAATACAACACCCACTGGTTGCAATGCTTTTAACCTGAATGGACTTGCGTTTACTAATACTGCTGCCATAAATAAATGGGAATGGCTTTTTGATGACGGCACAAAAGCATCAACACAAAACACTACTCATTCCTATACTGTACCAGGCAGTCACCCTGTTAAATTAGTAGTTACTGATATTAATGGCTGTAAAGACAGCGTAACAATAAGCTTAAATGCCGATGCCATTCCAGCCAACCCTACATATATAATTACACAACCTACCTGTGCTAATTTGTTTGGGTCAATTAATATTAGTGATCCTGTTGGCCCGAACTTCCAATACAGCATTGATGGAACCAACTACCAGGCCTCACCTGTTTTTTCAAATCTGCCTATCAGGTCTTATAACCTCACAGTTAAAAACACCAGTTCAGGCTGTGTTTTATTACCTATTAATTTAAGTATAAATGCAGCAAGCTTACCTGCTGCTGCAACAAGCAATATTATTCCGCCTTCCTGCACCAATCCTTCGGGGACAATTACTGTTACTATGCCCATTGGATCAGATCTGCAATACAGCATTGATGGCATCAATTATCAAACTTCAACCGTTTTTACAAATGTGGCAGCGGGTTCATATAATCTTACAGTTAAAAATACAACCAGCACTTGTGTGTCTCTCTCAACAAATGTGACTGTTAATCCGCCTTTGATTGCACCTTCAGTTCCATCCAATAATATTGTTCAACCAGTTTGTGCAAACCAAAATGGAACAGTTATAGTTACAGCTCCCCTGGGTGTTAACCTGCAATACAGCATTGATGACATTAATTACCAATCAGGCACTAATTTTAATAATCTTGCTCCGGGGCGTTATAATCTTACTGTAAAAAATACAACGACAACCTGCATATCTGCACCAGCAGCAATATTAATTATTACAGGTACGGGCACACCATCTTCACCAACAGCTATGGTGAGTGCTCAGCCAGATTGTATTACTACAACCGGCACAGTTAGTATCAGTGAACCACTCGGCAGTAATTACGAATACAGTATTGACGGAAGCGCTTATCAAGCCGGAACAATGTTTACTAATATAGTTCCGGGCACTTATAATGTAAGTGTAAAAAATATTACTAATGGTTGTATTTCATCCGTTACAGCACTTACAGTGAATGCTGTACCACTACCTCCTGCAGCACCTGTTGTAAGCATCCTGCAACCAAGCTGTGCTATTACAACCGGCAGCATCAGTATAACATCACCAACCGGCAGTAATATTGAATACAGCATTAATGGCGCCGGCTACCAGGCAGGCATTTCCTTTACTGGCTTAGCTCCTGCCGCTTATAGTTTTACTGCAAAAAATACAACTACCCAATGTATTTCATCAGCAACCATTGCAGTTGTTGATGTGGTGCCTTCGCCTCCACTGGCCCCCGCCATCGGAACTATTATTCAACCCTCCTGTACTTCATTAAAAGGAACCATCAATATCAGTACCCCTGTCGGTTCAAACCTTGAATACAGTATCAATGGCAGCAGTTACCAATCCGGAACATCTTTTAAAGATCTTGATCCGGGCACTTATAATTTTGCTGTGCGGAATATACTTACCAGTTGTATTTCTTTATCAACAGCAGCTGGCATTGATCCATTGCCTGTGCTACCTACACTACCTGTGGCAAGCGTAACGGTTCAGCCTTCCTGTATTATTTCAGCTGGCACTATTGTTATCTCGTCTCCTGTGGGCAGCAACTACCTTTACAGCATTGATGGTTTACAATATCAATCTGCTACCATCTATCCGGGATTAGCACCTAAAACATATAATGTTACGGTAAGGGATGAGTCAACAGGTTGTGTTTCGCCTCCTGCAATTTTAACGGTAAGTGCAGATATCAATTCGCCTGGCAGGTATTTAATTCCAACTGCTTTTACACCAAACCATGATGGCATCAATGAATGCTTTGGTATTAAATACTGGGGAGTGGTTACAGCATTTCACCTCATTATTTATAACCGCTGGGGACAAACTGTTTTCAGCACCAGCAATCCAAATGATTGCTGGGATGGTATATACAAAGGTGTTGCTGCATCACAGGGAAACTATGTTTATTATATAAAAGCAAAAACACTGTGTGGGCCTGTTGAGAAAAGAGGAAATGTTTTATTGATAAGATAAGCTACATCAATGGCTTTGGATAAACTTTTTTTAACAGTAAAAATAAGTCACTTAAGATTTTATTGTTGTCTATTAGTTTGGCTAAACGAATAAGTGGTGCACTTTCAGGATGGTATGTTTTTTCAATTTCTAATTTTTTGGCCAGCTGTTTTGTTTCATTTATAAATTTATCTACTGTAATACCTTCTCTGTTATTGTGTGGGGTACGTAATAAACGGTGGCAAAATCCCTTGCAATAAAACAACAATAATTCATTGGCATGCGCTAATATCAGGACTTCCTTTTCTTTATCGTTATTTTTTAATTCCATTAAAAAATCAACATACAATTCCAACGCCTTATGCAATTTATAATCCTGTGAAGTACCAGTGGTGCTTTTATGTACCCTGAAAGCAAAGCTGATATTGGAAGCAACAGCAATAGCAACATTTCCTTTCACTGCAATGTTCAGCCACAATTCAAAATCTGCAAATAATAAATTGGGGTATTTAACCGGGATACCTCCAACTGCATCATAATCCTTTGCCCTCATTACATACCCTGTTCCCATAGAATCAATTGTTTGGGTTAAAAATCCCTTGAGCAAATCATTTGCAGTAATCAATGATTTCATCGGCTTGCTGTTTCTAATTACTTTTCCAGCCGCATCAATAAAATTAAAATGGGTATGATACAAGCTGGCATCAGGATATTGCTCAACAAGCCGGTTAATATTTTCAAGAAAATCCGGGTACAACAAATCATCATGACCAATCAGTGTAATGAATTCATTTTTGGATATGTCTTTTATCCTGCCCCAGTTTTCTTCAATAGTGAGTGGGTTGCCAGATGGAATTATTTTTATACGATCGTCCTGTAATGACTGAACCCACTCTAACGTTCCATCTGTACTGCAATTATCCAGGATGATAAAATTGAAATCAACAAGCGTTTGTGAGAGGATGCTATCCACACACGCTTTCACATAATGGCCTCC
>JAYVLZ010000025.1:0-8022 GCA_043759175.1 Chitinophagaceae bacterium
CCTGTTAATATTGTTTCTTGTTATTTCATCATCCATGCACCAGATAAAAACATCTTTTGGCTGCTGGTTCATGGTGATCCTGAACTTGCTGCTGATGTAGTTTTCCATCTGGTATTCGTACCTGTCTAAATGATCTTCTGTTATGTTCGTCAGCACTGCCACATCTGGTTTGAAATCTTTTATATCATCCAACTGGAAAGAACTTACTTCTACTATATATAATTCTTTTGGGTCTTCCGCCACCTGCTTTGCAAATGAATCGCCTATGTTGCCCACCATCGCACAATCAGCACCGCCAGCTTTACAAATATGATATGTTAAAGCAGTGGTGGTGGTTTTTCCGTTGGTACCGGTGATGGCAATTATTTTACTGTTGCCTTTGTACCGGTAAGCCAATTCAATTTCGCTGATGATGGGTATGCCTTTGTACCGTATCTTTTTCACCAGTTCATTCTTTTCCGGTATGCCCGGGCTCTTCATCACTTCTGTTGCATTCAGAATTTTTTCTTCTGTATGCTGCTGTTCTTCAAAATCAATATTGCGCTGCTGCAATTCCTTTTTGAAGTTTTCTTTGATCATTCCGCCGTCACTTACAAACACATCATACCCCTGTTGCTTTGCCAGTATTGCTGCACCTACGCCGCTTTCGCCAGCTCCGAGTATGACCATACGTTTGCTCAACTTCGTTCAGTTTACAAAACAGGTTTCCCTTTAATAAAAATTGGTTCTTCAAGCAGTATAGAATTTAACAGGTCTATACATTTATTTCCTGGCTGATATTTTCAAAGGGCGAATTGGGTTTTTCAGTAGTATAGAATTTAACAGGTCTATACGTTTATTTCATTAATTTTATTTAACACAGGACGGAAAAGGGGTTCTTCAACAGATTAGCATTTAACAGGTCTCTTTTATCTCATAGTTTCATTCACGCTGTTGGTTTTGGTTTTTCATCTTTGTATTATTCATGATGTTTTTATTTTATTAAAAAGTAACATTCATTTTTATCTCAACTTTAATGTTCCTATTGCCAATACCACACAGAGTATTGTTACAATCCAAAACCTTACTGCTATTTTACTTTCATGAAATCCTAATTTTTGATAATGGTGATGTAATGGACTCATTAAAAATATCCGCCGCCCCTCACCATATTTTCGTTTGGTGTATTTAAAATAACTTACCTGTATCACCACACTCAGGTTTTCCACTAAAAACACAAAGCAAAAAAATGGTATCAGCAATTCTTTACGAACAATAATTGCCAGTGCTGCAATGATACCACCCAATGCAAGGCTTCCCGTATCCCCCATAAAAACCTGCGCCGGGTAAGCATTGTACCATAAAAACCCAATGCATGCCCCCACAAATGCTGCGATGAAAATTGAGAGCTCTCCAAGATTTGGGATATACATTATATTGAGATACTCTGCAAATTTTATATTGCCACTTACGTAAGCAAATATTCCAAGACAGATACCGATGATAGCACTGACACCTGTTGCCAATCCATCCAATCCATCTGTGATATTGGCACCATTACTTACGGCCGTTACAATAAATATTACAATGATGATGTAAATGATATAAGTATAATCTTGCAGGCTCTCCGGCAATAGTTTGGTATAATTAAACTCATGTGTTTTTACAAAGGGGATGGTGGTGATGGGTGTTTTTACAGTTACAAAACGGTGTGCTTTCCCATCAATCATCACGGTATCTTCCTTTATTTTTTTTTCTCCACGCTGTATAATTGTTTGCGAATTGGTGCCTGGAATAATTTCCCTTTTCACCGTAACACTCGGGCTGAAGTAAAGTATTGCACCTACAATGATGCCCAGCATTACCTGTCCGAATATTTTAAATCTTCCTGCCAGCCCATCACTGTCGCTTTTTTTATAAGCCACTCCTTTTCTCTGTGCAAGCCGCTTAGCTCTTATTTTTAAATAGTCGTCAATAAAACCAATGGTACCTAACCACACAGTGCATAACAACATTAACCTGATATAAACTTTGTCAAGATTGGCCAATAACAAAGTAGGAATGATGATAGCCAGGATGATGATAATACCACCCATTGTTGGCGTACCTTTCTTTTGTTGCTCACCTGCCAAGCCTAAGTCCCTAACGCTTTCGCCTAATTGTTTTCTTTGCAGGTAGTTGATCAGTTTTCTTCCGTAAACAGTTGTTATTATCAAACTCAGCATCACAGCCATCAACACCCTGAACGTAATGAACTGAAACAATCCACTTCCGGGAAACCTGGATGTTGTCCAGTGTTGTGTGAGCCAGTCGAATAAGTGATATAGCATAAATTAATGTGCAGATGTGCAAATTTGCAGATGTGCAAATTTGACTACTGTGTTTACTTGTCTATTTTTAAAACCAACTATTTATTGAACTTTTTCTCATTTGCACATCTGCACATTTTCTCATTTGCACATTGGTCTTCACTTTTCCAGCAACTCAAACATTTCATTCAGCACCTGCTTATCATCAAAATCATATTTCACACCTTTGATGTCCTGATATTTTTCGTGTCCCTTGCCTGCCACTAAAATGATGTCTTCTTTTTCTGCCAGGCTCACTGCTGTTTTGATTGCTTCTTTTCTGTCAGCAATGGAGATATACTTTTTTTTCGACACTACACTTACTCCTGCTTCCATTTCTTTAATGATCTGCTGAGCATCTTCACTGCGTGGGTTATCTGAAGTGAAGATCACCCTGTCACTATACTCACAAGCCACTTCAGCCATGATGGGCCTTTTTGTTTTGTCCCTGTCTCCACCGCATCCCACTACAGTAATGATGTGTTCATGCCCCTGTCTTAATTTTTTTATGGTTGCCAATACATTTAACAGTGCATCCGGTGTGTGTGCATAATCCACAATGCCAACCAGTCTTTCATGACTGCTTACGGTGTAATCAAACCTTCCTTCGGCACCGGCAAGATTGCTTAACTGCTGCAGCACTTGCATTTTATCTTCTCCCAAACAAACTGCTGCACCATATACTGTCAGTATGTTGTAGGCATTGAACTCACCAATCAATCTGAAATAAACTTCCTGTTCGTTGATCATCATGTGCAAGCCTGCAAAACTGTTTTCTAATATCTTTCCTTTAAAATCCGCTAATGTTTTCAGGCTGTAGTAATATTTTTTTGCCGCAGTATTTTGCAGCATTACCATTCCTCTTTTATCATCTATATTGCTGATGGCAAATGCATCGGATGTCAACCCATCAAACCATGATTTTTTTACACGGATGTATTCATCAAATGTTTTATGATAATCCAAATGATCATGTGTGATGTTACTGAACAATGCTCCTGCAAAATGCAATCCTGCTATCCGGTGCTGGTGAATGGCATGACTGCTGCATTCCATGAACACATGTGTACATCCTTCATCCAGCATTTGCCTCAGCAGTTTGTTGATGCTGACAGCATCCGGTGTGGTGTGTGTTGCTGAAATAACCGTTTCGCCAATTTGATTTTGCACTGTGCTCAACAATCCGCATTTGTAACCCAACGATGTAAAGAGCTTCCATAAAACAGTAGCGATGGTTGTTTTACCATTAGTACCGGTTACGCCTACCAGCTTCATTTTTAAGGAAGGCTCACCATAAAAATTGTGACTCATATAGCCTGCAGCCGCAGCGCTGTTTTCAACCTGCACATAAATCAAATCATCTTCTAATTTTGAAGGCAGTACTTCACACACTATTGCAACAGCACCATTATTTATAGCTGTGTCAATGTAATTGTGACCATCCGTTGCATATCCTTTTACTGCGATGAAACATGTACCTGCAGTAACTTTACGGGAATCAATCTGCAAGTCTTTTATTTCAATATCAGTGTTACCTTTTACCGTGCGGATGCTAACTTTATATAGTATGTCTTGTAAAATCAATTTAACAACAGGGTTATCGCTTGTCCTTTTTTAAATGTGGTACCCGGCGGCAGTGACTGACTGGTAACCCTGCCTCTTCCATTTGCTATCACTTTTAATCCTTTATTTTCTGCCAGGTACACTGCATCTTTTAATCCCATTCCTATCACACTTGGTGTAACTTTTCCATTGGTATTTAAAGCCACCTGCATCATTGCGGTGTTATTTTTCATACTCATGTTTCTCCATGATCCGCTGCCATTGGCAGAATCAACAAACCGCATATTCAGTGTTCCGAAAATGGAACTGAGTTCATTCTTTAATCCATAATAATTATACAAAGCAGTATCACTCATAAAAGGTGATGAATACTTTTTGTTGCTCAGGTATCTTGCATAAATTTTATCACTGATTTCTTTGAAAACTGTTCCTGATACATCAGCTCCATAAATCAGTTTTGATTCCCTGCTGTTTTGTATTACTACTGCCATGGTATATTTAGGATTACCTGCAGGAAAGTAACCGATGAAAGATGCCTGGTAAATTTTATTTCCTTTATTGTAACCTTTGTTATTCATGGCTGTAACAGCGGTTCCTGTTTTTCCTGCAATAGCATAGGCACTGTCATATAAAACTTTGTGGCCGGTGCCATGTACACTGTCCACCACAGCATTCAAACATTCCTTTACCTGGGCCAGTGTTTCATCACTGCATATTTTTTCTACCAACACCTGCGGTTCAATTATTTTGTAATCCACTCCATATTCCTTCACTGCGTTTACCAGATAAGGTTTCATCATGGCGCCATTATTTGCAATGGCATTGTACAGCATCAGCATGTGCAGCGGTGTTACCAGTTCTTCATATCCGTGAGCCATATAAGGAATGGTTGTTTTGGACCAGCTTCTGTTGGTTGGCTTTTTAATGGTTGGCTTGCCAGATGCTGCAGTGATATCAATTCCTGTGATGGTATCTAACCTGAAGTGATGCAGGTGTTCCACAAATTTTGATGGTTGAGTATGATAATACTGATCAGCCAGTTTTGCAAAAGCCACATTGCTGCTTCTTGAAAAAGCATCCTTTACTGAAATGGCACCTGCACCCAAATGCGAATCCCTGATTCTTAAACCATAAAAAGATTTTGTTCCACCCTCACAATCCACCATTGAATTTTTAGTAACATATTTATCTTCAAAGAGCGATATCAATGTGGCCAGTTTAAAAATTGATCCCGGCTCAGTTGCCTTTCCAATTCCATAATTGAGGTCTTCTGCATAAATACTATTACCGTCCTTATCTTTTTTAACACTGCCATCTGCATTTTTTTGCTGACCTAAATTTGCAATAGCTTTTATTTTTCCTGTTGCAGTTTCCATGATGATGGCTGTGCCATGCAGTGAATTGTTGTTCATCAACATATTCATTAAAGCGTTTTCCGCTACATCCTGCATGTAGGTATCCAGCGTGGTGATAATATCTTTCCCGTTTTCGGGATCTACTTCCACTCCCTCCACCGGCATATATGCACCTGCTACATAACGCATCAAACGCTGTCCTGTAGTACCTTTCAGAAAACTGTCATAACTTAATTCCAGTCCCACTTTAGATGCATTATCCCTGGACAATCCAATGGTTCTGTTTGCAAACAGTACATAAGGATTGATTCTTTTATCCTTTACATCCACAATAAAACCACTCTTGTTTCTGCCCTGCCTTACCAATGGAAAATTTCTCAGCTGCACATACTCATCAAAAGAAATTTTCTTTTTCAGCGGATAATAACGGTCCTTATTTTTATAGGCTAACTGCATTTCCTTTTTATAATCTGCCGTTTTTTTATCATTGAATAATTTCGCCAGGCAATAACTTAAAGAGTCAAGATTATTTTTAAAACGTTCGCCATTTTTTTCTCTCAGTCCATCAGCACCAAAATCAACATACACATCAAAGATTGGAACCGAAGTGCTCAGCATATTTCCATCCTCGCTATAAATGGTACCCCTCTCTGCAGTCAACGGAATAAATTTTTGATGCAGGCTGTCTCCCATACTTCTCCAGTAACTGCCTTCCACATTTTGAATGTAGAAAGCTCTTCCCAGCACCACCACACCCAGTGCTACTATCCCCAAAAAACAGAGATACACCCGCCACAATATGTCTTTTTTTATATCCATCCCCTATCTCCGCTTATCGGCGGAGAACATTGATTTTATTATTTTAATTTTTTGTAACCAGCTTTTGTATTTTATAGCGTCATTCTTGCGTCGCACTCTTGTACATTTTCAGCATTGTTGAACTTGCCCACATTATCACGACCTCATTCTCCTTCTCTTTCTCCTCAAGGAGAAAGAGAAGGCACTTCTGTACTAATCCAAACAGGGCAACTTCCACATCATCATTATTTCTTTAATCAACAATTAAACCCACAGTATGCTATTCAGCAAAACACTTTCAAATTTTGATCTCTTCTTAAGCCCCTCCTTTGGAGGGGTTTGGGGAGGCCTAAGGGTTTGGGGCTTCCAACACCACCGGCGGCTCTGTCAACTCTTTTAACCCCAATGGTTCCACCGCTTTTACCAACTCACTCGCCTTACTTCTGAATATCACTTCACTCTTTACTGTCTTGAATTCGTATTGCAGTTCCTTAATATTTTTTTCTGTTGTAGTGATCTTGCGGGTAAGCTTATCCGAAAAATGCCCGTTGAATATGTACAACACTGCTAAAGATGCCAGGAATAAAAAGAAGGGTATGTTTTGCACCACCCATTTATATTGCAGCAAACGTTTCCACGTAAACTTGCGGCTAACTGTTTCTTCCTGTTGTGCTGTTTTTAATTCTGCCATCTTATTGATGCGGCTTGCGCCTGTTAATTATTTTTGTGCTTTAATCTTTCTTTTCTGCCACTCTCAGTTTTGCACTCCTGCTTCTTGGGTTCAGTCTTAATTCTGCTGCACCTGCGGTAATTGGCTTTTTATTCACCAGCCTTAAAGGGCTTTCTGTTTTATTTCCATACACCTCATCCACCTCCGCTTCAGTAAATGTTCCTGACCGAAAAAAATTTTTAACTATCCTGTCTTCTAATGAATGAAAAGTAATAATAGCAATACGGGAAGAAGGTTTCAAAAGGACAATGGACTGTTGCAACAATTCCCTCAGGGCACCAAACTCATCATTAACTTCTATCCGCAATGCCTGAAATACCTGTGCAAAATATTTTTGGGGATTCCCTTTCACCACCGCCTGCACCGCCTGCTTGAACCCACTGATTGTTTTAAGTGTTGTGATTACTCTTTGCTGCACAATTGTTTTTGCCAAAGTTTTTGAATTGGTCACTTCGCCATACTGTTCAAACATTTTATGCAACTGGCTTTCTGTAAAATTTGTAAGCACATCAGCTGCAGTAAGTGTTTGGCGTTGATCCATCCGCATGTCCAGGGCTGCATCAAAACGAATGGAGAAGCCCCTTTCCGCCTCATCGAACTGGTGACTGGAAACTCCCAAATCAGCCAGTATGCCATCCACCTGGTTTATTTTATGCAACCGTAAAAAACGCTGCAGGTGACGAAAATTTTGCGGTATAAAAATTACCCGTTTATCATCGGGCAAATTTTTTTTAGCATCATCATCCTGGTCAAAAGCCAGCAGCTTTCCATTTTCGTTTAAGCATTGCAGTATAGCACGGCTGTGTCCGCCTCCGCCAAATGTGCAATCCACATAAATCCCATCTGGTTGAATATTCAATCCATCAATGGATTCTTTTAATAAAACCGGCGTATGATAACCCAGTGATGAATTGGCTGGCTGCTCTGCTGTTGATTTTTCTTCTGAAAGCTTTTTGCCCATATCAACTGTTTAACAATTTAACCATCCACCTTTTTATTCATCACTGCATTGGCCAGCTTACTGTAGCCTTCCGGTGAAAAAGATTCAAAGAGCTTTTTATATTTATTACTGTCCCAAATTTCAATTTTGTTTACTGCCGATACCAGCACAACATCTTTATCAAGCCCTGCATATTCAATCAGTGTTTTAGGCAACAGTAATCTGCCTGCACTATCCAGTTCTACCTGTGTGGCACCGTTCAAAAACGAACGGCGGAATTCCCTAACTTGTGGATCAAAATCATTTAGT
>JAYVLZ010000026.1:0-15937 GCA_043759175.1 Chitinophagaceae bacterium
GATGATATGATGCCGCTTTGCAGCAGGCTCATTGGTGTTGGCCGGGGCATTGCAGGTTTTGCCGCCACCTGGTACATTGCATCAAGGGTGTGGGGCCACATTTCAAGGGCGGAGCCTGTTGACTTCTATCCACTGTTCCGTCCGTTTGTATTGGGCTTTGCCGTATTAATCTTTCCATCTGTAATTGCCATGATAAACGGTGTGATGAAACCAACAGTTACAGCAACCGCAGCAATGGTTAAGGATTCAGATAAAGCAGTATCACAGTTACTCATCATGAAAGAAGAAGCCATTAAGAAAACTGCTTACTGGCAAATGTATGTCGGAGCAAACGGTTCAGGCGACAGGGATAAATGGTATAAATATAATTATGGTGATAAGAGTGAAGGTTTTTTCAAAAGCATAGGCAACGATATAAAATTTGCATTCGCTAAATTCTCATACAACTTCCGCAACTCTATTAAACAATGGATGAGTGAAGTGTTAAAGGTTTTATTTGAGGCGGCGGCACTTTGTATTAATACCATCCGGACGTTTTATTTAATTGTACTTGCCATTCTTGGCCCGTTGGTTTTTGGCATTGCGGTATTTGATGGCTTCCAGCATACATTAACTGTTTGGATTGCCCGTTATCTCAATATCTTTTTATGGCTTCCTGTAGCTAATATCTTCGGCGGCATCATGGGAAAGATTCAGAAAAATATGTTGAAGGAAGATTTACAACACATAGCTTCTAATGGTGATACGTTTTTCAGCACCACAGATACGGCATACCTGATTTTTATGATTATCGGCATCATCGGATATTTTACTGTTCCGTCTGTCGCCAATTATATTATTCATGCCGGTGGCGGTAATACATTGCTGTATAAAGTTTCCAACATGATGAGTACATCCAGTAGAACTGTTGTAATGGGTGGCTCATCAATGGCGAAAGATGCATTGGGCAGCGGTTATAACAAAATGAGCAGCAGTATGGCTGATGCTGGTGTATCTAACGGATATTTTAAGGAAGGAAATAGTGGTGGTGGAAATTATATGAAGGATAAGTTGAGTGGTAAAACTTAGGTTACCAGCGATAGTATTACATGGCATCTTCGTTGCGACGCTCCGTTCAACAGCAGTACAAGTGGCATCAGTGAGAGATTAAAAAATTTGTGAAGAAAGAAAATGTGTGAGTGATGTTTAAGAAAATGAAAAATATTGATTCGGCATTTCGTTATATACGGATGTTCTCCATTGCATTTATTGCAGGTTGCATTATCATCTCCGTATTTATTGCCTACAAAAGCTACCAGTTGGCTTCTCAAGCCCAACAAAAGGTTTTTATTCTTGCCAATGGCAAGGCATTAGAGGCTTATGCTGCTGACAGGAAAGATAATATTCCTGTAGAAGCAAAAGACCATGTAAAAATGTTTCACCACTTCTTCTTCACCCTCGACCCGGATGATAAAGTAATACAATCCAATATTACCAAGGCATTGTACCTGGCAGATGCTTCTGCCAAACAGCAATACGATAACCTGAAAGAGAATGGATATTACTCCAACCTTATTGCTGGAAATATCAGCCAGGAAATAACAATGGATAGCATTGAGATAAACATCAACGTTTATCCATTTTACTTCCGCTATAAAGGCCAGGAAAGAATTATAAGGCCGACAACAATTGTAACCGTAACCTTATTACCGAAGGGTATTTAAGAAACGTTTCCCGTTCAGATAATAATTCTCATGGCTTCCTGATTGAAAAATGGCGGACACTGGAGAATAAAGACATCACAACTCAAAATAGGTGATATATGTGGTTATTTAAAAAGCAAAAAAAGAAAGATGAAGAAAGCAGCAATTCAACTATGTCTGATAAAATGGCTGGGAAAATTGCCGGTGCCGGAATAAGGGTACAGGGATATTTTGCAAAGGGTATGACTAAAATATTTAAGAACATGAACAATAAAAAACTAAAAGCCTTTCTGATTTTGTTTTGCATCAGTGCCGGTGGTTACAGTATTTATCTTATTGCAAATGCTGTTGTAAGTCCTGATAAAAAACAACCTGCATTTAAAGTTGACCAGGTAGATATGCCAAAACATTTTAATAAAACTGGCGATGAATTAATACCTGAAGCAACTGTTGATGGACAAACATTTAACAAAATCCAGGATTTTAAAAGATACATGGACAGCCTGAAACAAAAGAAAAGCTATTTGTACGACAGCATTATAACTGCAAGGCCATTTTTAATGGACACTGTATTGATGCTGGAAGAAATTTATTATTCACAAAAACAAAAATGAAGCGTATGAAAAAAGTGCAGCAATCGCAGGCTTACCTGCGGGAACGAAAAATGATGCTGTTGTTACCATTATTGGTAATCCCGTTTTTAACAATGGCATTCTGGGCTTTAGGCGGCGGTCAGGCTAAACAAAATACCACAGCAGCCAAACAACCCGGCTTAAATTTAAACCTGCCTGATGCCGGATTCAAGGATGATAATATGGCTGATAAGCTCAGCTTTTATGATAAGGCAGACAAGGATTCATTAAAGAAGGAAGAATGGATGCGGACTGACCCTTATTATCAACAGAAACAGGATACTGGTTTTGCTGCTGCAGATGAGCTGCAATTGATTACCCAAAATACCGCCACAAAATATAATCAGCGGCTTAATACTTCGCCTTACGAAGTAAGCGGTAGTAATCCTGAAGATAAATTGATGCAAAAGATTTCTTTGCTTCAAAAAGAAATGAATAAGCAACCTGGCGAGGACAATACTCTACAAAAAGAAACATTTCAAACTAACCAGGATGATGAGTTCTCAACTGAAGTAAGCAGGTTAGAAAATATGATGCAGGGAATGAATAGCGGCAATAGTGAAGACCCCGAAATGAAACAACTTGGAAGCACATTAGATAAAATTTTAGACATACAGCATCCTCAGAGGGTAAAAAACAGGTTGAGAGAAAAGTCATTGCAACAAAAGGAAGTTGTTTTTGCAATAAGTAAAACGTCATCTCCAAATAATATCAGTTTGCTGGATACAAGTAAGAAAAGAGTTTTAAAAAATGATGGCTTCTTTGGCATAGAAGAAAAAACAGGTGATGACATAAGCGATAACGCTATTGAAGCAGTTGTATATAGTAACCAGGTATTAGTAAGCGGTGCAGTCATTCAGTTAAGGCTTTCAACAGATATTTATATCAATGGGGTGCTGATTCCCAAAGGAAATCCTGTAAATGGAATTGCTGCATTAAATAATGAATGCCTCGAAGTAGAAATAAATTCTATCCGGTATGGCAATTCTTTATTCCCTGTAAAATTGGAATTATATGATATGGATGGGTTGCCCGGTATTTATATTCCCGGCTCAATAAGCCGTGATGTGGCCAAGCAATCGGCGGATAACGGATTGCAGTTAATGGAACTCACTTCTGTTGACCCATCATTAAAAGCCCAGGCTGCTGCGGCAGGTATCAATACTGTAAAATCTCTTTTAAGCAGAAAAGTAAAGCAGGTAAAGGTGATGGTAAAAGAGGGTTATAAAGTTCTTTTGAGAGATAAAAATATTCAACAATAATTTTCTTACAATAAAAACAATTTATATGAAACGATTTGTGTGTTTGTTACTGATGAGTTGGCTGTTCGTTTCAGCTATGGCTCAAACTTCGCTGTTTATTACAACCGATAAAACAACCAGTCTTGTATTTCCTTTTGCCATCAGGCATGTGGACAGGGGAACACAAGCTGTACTGGCACAGCAGGTAAACGAAAGCCCCACAATTCTTCTGGTTAAAGCAGCCGAAAAGGATTTTACCGAAACCAATTTGAGTGTAGTAACAGAAGATGGCAGCGTTTATTCTTTTATAGTTTGTTATAAGAGTAATCCTTCAACCTGGGTAATATACCTGCCTGAAAATAAAACGAAAACAGTTTCCTCTTACGCTAATGGCATTCTTGATAATCAAAAAACAATAAAGGGAATTAAAGACAGGATGTATAATATGAAGGCTTTTGTAAAAGGCATTTATATTAAGGACAACGTTATTTATTATCAACTGCAGATAGAAAATAATGGGCCAGTTGATTATGATATTGACCTGCTTCGCTTTTTTATAAAAGATAAGAAAAAAAGCAGGAGAACAGCCGTACAGGAAAATGAACAAAAACCATTGTACATAGCAGGTAATATCTCCAAAGTAAAAGCCAGGGAAAGTTCTGTTATTGTGGTTGCCTTAGATAAGTTCACCATTCCCGATAAGAAGTATTTAGCTGTTCAGATGATGGAAAAAAATGGCGGCAGGCATTTTTTACTGAAAATTAACAATAAGAAAATTATGCAGGCTATTACATTACCTGATTTAAAGTAAAGGATAGAATGACCGGAGAGAATGCCATATTATTAAAAGAGAAATTATTGCAATTAGGCTTTGAAAAAGTCATAAATGAGATTGATTTAAATATAGTCAATAATCAGGAAGACTTCACAATTTATCATGCAGTTGATATAGCAAAGGACCAATTAATGTATGCTTTGAATTTTCAAAAAGACCGGGACAATAATCATGTCTTTACCCAATATGTTTTAGGAATAAGGCATATACCAATTCCGGAAGTGACGGTAGGTGGTATTAATAGCTGGGAGTTAGAGGAAAAAATGATTAAAGTTGATGAACTCTACAACCAATACCTGAGTGGGAACCATAATACAAGCAAGAATCATCTTATTGAAGAAGCTAATAATGACCTGATGAAACTGTACAACACAGGTAAGCCGGGAAAAGAAATAGCGGAACTAATTATGTTCAAATACTGGCCGGAAGAAGAACGGAAAAGATTTATTAAAGATGAAAGTACATTACGGGAAAATTATGAAGCCAAATTAATGGTTCCGGTTGAAGGCGGTGTGGAATTATCAGCAACGGAAGCCTATGAAAAGATTAAAGAAATGTTTTCATCACCACAAAATGAAGCAATGGAAAAAAGAACATGTTATATCAGATGAAGTAGTTGAGCAGGCTCAGTTTGAACTTTCACATAACAGGAACTGGATTGCATATAACAGCATTTCCTATTTTCTTGAAAAAGGCGATGTGTATTTCTTCAAAAGTGAAACCGGGGCAAAAGAATTTTCAGATAACAATATCAGTGAGTATGATGATTATAAAGTTATCCATGTCAACTCACTGCGTGACTTACTTCAGCAAATACCCTATGGCAACAATTTTTCGGATAGTATTAATAAACAATCAATATTTAATTCACAATTAAAAAAAAATGTTATGAACAACGAGAATCTTCAGTATTTGACAGACAACATCAAATACATGGGCTTTGGCGAAAGCCTTAAATCGGAACTTGAAAAAAACATGAGTGAGGGGAAAGCGGAATTTCAATTGCACCACAAGGCTGAAATAAGTAAAAAGCCTTTTGAAGCAACATTGAATTTCCGTAAATCAGATTCTACCGACATGTATTTTTTCAACAATTACCATGCTTCGCTGGAAAAAAGTAATGGAGAAAAAATGGAGCAGACATTTTATCTGAACAAAGGCAAAGGCATTACTGCCAAAGAAGCTTACAATCTTCTGGATGGCCGGGCCGTTCACAAAGACCTTGTAACAAAAGAAGGCCAGCCATACAAAGCCTGGATGCAACTGGACCCGGGTAACAAAGACAAGAACAACAATTTTGAAGTAAAACAATTCCATGAAAACTATGGATTTGATTTAAAAGCTGCGGTTGAAAAATTCCCCATAACGGATTTGAAAGACCCGGAAAAAGAAAAAGCACTCATGCAATCATTACAGAAAGGTAATGTGCAATCCGTAACCATTGAAAAAGATGGCAACAGCCATAAGGTGTTTATTGAAGCCAATCCCCAATTTAAAAATGTAAAGCTGTATGATTCCAACATGAAGCTGGTAGCAAAAGAATCCCAGGAGCATTACAAAGCTGGTATTGACAGAGGCGGTAAGGTTTTGGAAAAAGAGTTAGAACCTGATAAAAAAAAAGAATTGAAACAGGAGGTTAAACCAGAAAAAGAAAAACTGGAAAAGAAGAATGATAAAACCCTTTTGCCCAAGAAAAGGGAGAGCAATAAAAAAGGTTTAGGGGTGTCATAGTACAACCCCTAAACCCATTTTCAATATTTAAAAATAGCATCATGAACATTCAGAATATTTCGGCATTAGAAGAGCAGTTGCAATCATTGGGTTTTGGCGATTGGGGTTATCAACTATTAAAGCAGATAAGTTTCAGGCCCAAAAACTTTTACCGGGTATACAAAACTGAAAAAGGGAAAGACAGGCTGAGTTTTGAAATATTCTTTGAAAAGAAAGGTCAGGATGATATGTATGCCCTGGTGTATTATGATGCTATTCTTCAGCAGGAATTAATTCTTTCTGATACATCGGTAAATGGTATCAATCCGGGTTCATTAGAAAAGCAAATGGCAGCAATAGACTGGAAAAAAGCTTTTGATTTGGAAGAAAAGAAAAGCTGGAATGTGGAGGACAAATCAAGCTGGGAAAAAGAACAAAAAATAGAAACTGTAATGGCTTCTTTGGAAGCGTTAGAAACGACTGATGAGGGCAAGCTGTTGGCTACTTCCTTGAAACTTAAATACTGGAACGGGTCACCATATTATGAGTTATTTGGAAATATCAATGTCCAAAAAAATAAAGCTGATATAAGTCAACGGTTTATTTTTTTGAAGGCCAGGATGGAATTGCTGTTGATGAGGCGTATCGTTTTTTACAGAATCGCAGATTGGAAAAACAAATGCAGGCAAGAAAAAAGCAGGCAGATAATCAAACTGAAGAAGCAACAGAAGAAAGTGGAAATGATACGGGTAGTGGGTTACTTAAAAAAAGACGCTTAAATCATTCAACAAAGCGAAAAAAAATAAAACAACAATTCAGTAATTAGCATGCAATTGTTTCCACCATTGACAGGGTTTTATGAAGCCATTGAAGACGATGTAAGAATTAGTACTACTCACATCAGTCTTTATATGGCTTTGTTGCAACAATGGAACCTGGCAGGCGGAAAAAGCCCCCTCTTAATAGATAGGTCCGTAATTATGAAAGCTGCAAAAATCAATGCCCGTTACACTTATAATAAGTGTATTAATAACTTGCAGGAATTTGGCTATATCACTTATCAGCCGTCCAATAGTTCATCAGTTGGCAGTACTGTTATTTTAAAAGGATTGTGAAAATGAAATGTAGAGAAAAATAATTTTATGGAAACATTATTTATCCCAAACGAGAACGATTTTAAAAGATGGATTAAAGAAGCCGTCAAGGAATACTTTCAGGATACCATGCAAAGTGAAATAACGCCTGAATCAAAAGATCATGCATTACTTAACCGGAAAGAAATTGCAAAGTTTTTAAGAGTATCACTTGTTACTTTAACAGACTGGATAAAAAGAGGATTGCCGTCACATCCACAAAGAGGCAGGATCTATTTTGATAAAAAAGAAGTGTTGGATTACATCAAGGAAAAAAAGATGCGGCAATTTAAGCTGGGTTCTAAACTACATCATTTGAAAAAAGAAATTGGTTAGCCCTTATTATCTATGCCTGAAAATCTTCAGGTTTTTTGATTGAATTCTTGCCAATATTTTTAGGATAATTTGTAGCTTTACAGTACCAAGTTCTTTTACATCATAAATTCAATCTTTGTTTGCAAAGGACATAAAGCAAATCATTTTTTGAAGTCGTTTTGTTTGCAAATTGTTTGCAAATCTCAAAAATGGCGAAAAAAAATAAATGGAAGTGACGTCAATCTAAAATCAAATTTGAGGTAAAAAATACTTCAAAATGCAAAGAGATTGATTCATTTTACCAAATCAATCTCTTTGCAATAAGTTGAAAATCAGTGACTCTGTTAGGATTCAAACCTAAAACCTCTTGATCCGTAGTCAAGTGCTCTATTCAGTTGAGCTACAGAGCCATTTAAAAGCAAATTATCAAAAAAGAACTTTCCAACCTTCTGATCCGTAGTCAGATGCTCTATTCAATTGAGCTACGAAGCCAATTTTTTTATTCGGACAGCAAAAATAGAGATTTATTTTATTCATCCCAACTCTTTATGCATTTTTGCCAAATAAACTGTTGGATGAAACTGCAATTTAAAGCCATTGGCAAGGCACATGAACCTTTTGTAAAAGAAGGGGTGGATATGTTTACCAAAAGGATTGGCAATTATTTCCCTGTGGAATGGTACATTATCCCGATGCCAAAAAATACAGGTGTATTAAGCGAATTGGAACTGAAGAAAAAAGAAGGTGAATTGATTTTACAATCTTTACAAAAAGAAGATTACCTGGTGCTGCTGGATGAAAAAGGTAAACAACTGAATAGTGAAGGCTTTGCAAACTTTATCCAGGCCAGGGCAAATGAAAGTGTAAAAAACCTGGTGTTTTTAATTGGGGGTGCTTATGGTGTAAGTGATGAAGTGAGGATAAGAGCCAATTATAAATGGAGCCTGTCTCAACTGGTTTTTCCGCATCAGTTAGTCCGGTTGATTTTAGCTGAGCAGACTTACAGAGCCTGCAGCATTAACCGCAATGAAAAATACCATCATAGTTAAATTGAATCACTTAGTTTTGATTAAAACATTTGTACATGAATTTTGCTGAATTTCCAATTACCTATTCCCTGATAGCGTTAAACGTAGTTTTTTCACTGATTGGTTTTTCCAATGCAGCGCTGGTAGATAAAACAATTTTCTGGCCTTACCGCATGGGAAGAGAAAATCAGTATTACCGTTTTATTACTTCCGGCTTTTTGCATGCAGATTTCATGCACCTCTTCTTTAATATGTTTACGTTATATTTTTTTGGCAGGGCAGTGGAAACCTATTTTTCCAGTTATGGATTAGGTGGAAATATTTCTTACCTGCTTTTATATTTCGTGGGGATGTTAATAGCCAGTGTGCCAAGTTTTTTGAAACATAAAGATGATTATCATTATAAAGCATTGGGAGCATCCGGGGCGGTATCAGCTATGGTGTTTGCCTGCATCGTATTTAACCCGTGGGGAATGATTTATATTTATGGTATACCAATGCCTTTTATTGTGTATGCAATTTTATATGTTGTTTACTGTGTGTATATGGCAAAAAAAAATGCTGACAATGTAAATCATGATGCTCACCTGTGGGGAAGTTTATTCGGCTTAATATTTACCATTATTTTAGTGGCGGTATTACAGCCTTCAATGCTTCCTGCTATTATTCAGGAATTGATTCATCCTCATTTCGGCTCATAATGAATTAATAAAACATCTTTTGTGTGCGGAGTAATTTTAAAACGGTTGTCTATACGCATGCCCACAATCCAAATTATTTTTTTATCCATTTCTATTACCCAGGCATTTTCTTTTTCGATAAGCGATAATTTCTGATCAATAAAAAAACGGCTGAGTTTTTTCTTCTTTGTCATTCCCAGCGGATAAAAATAATCTCCCTGTTTCCATTTTCGAAGCAGCAGGGGGAACTTTATTTCAGCGGCGTCTAACTGAGTAATAAAGTTTGAGGTTTGAAGTTTGTCCCGATAATTATCGGGAGAAGTTGTTATTGTTTGAATGTTCAATATTCCTTTATCAAATTCAATCTTACTATCAGATGCTTCTATCAAAATATTTGCAGCCAGATTACTTTTTAGTGGAGTAATGATTAACCACTTGCGGTTTTTGAGAACCCGGTGTGTAGATGAATGAATATATTTTCCAGATTCACTCTTTAATAACATAACCACTTCTTCCGTTTGATGAGCTGTAAAATCAAAATCTTTGATGATCTCATAAACAATGGTTGCCAGTGGTTTTGTTTTAAGTAATTTTAAAACGGGGATATGAACTTCATTTCCTTTTTGCTCCAGTATTTTTTTCTTTAGCTGTTCAATTGATTGTTGGTAAATTATTTCTGTTTCAACAAACCGCCGAATATTCTTCAAGACATTTTTTTCAGCTTCAGGAAAATTTTTCTTTATTAATGGAATGATTTCATTTCGGAAAAAATTTCGGGTATAATCATTTGTTACATTACTGGAATCAGTTACAAAATCAAGTTGATTTTTCTTTACAAAATCTTCCAGTTCTTTTCTTCTGGCAAATAATAAAGGACGGATAATTTTATCCTGCTTTGGCAATATTCCCCTCACACCTGCGATACCTGTACCACGAAAGAAATTCATTACAACAGTTTCAATATTATCATCAGCATGATGGGCAGTTAATATAAAACGGACCGGGTTATCTGCAGGCTGTTCAATCAATTCATAAAACCACTGATAGCGTAAATCTCTTGCAGCCGTTTCAATAGATTTTTTTGTATTTGCTGCAATTGAAAGCGTATCAAATTTTTTTACAAAAAATGATACTTTATATTTTGCAGCTAAACGCTGTACAAACTCTTCATCCCTCTCACTCTCCTCCCCCCGCAACTGAAAATTACAATGTGCAATCACAAAATCAAATCCTGAACGGTGGCATAGTTCACACAAAACCACGGAATCCACACCGCCACTTACTGCAAGCAGCAGTTTATCTTTTTTTTGAAAAAGATTTTCGGCCTTAATAAACTCATTAAACTGGTATAATAGATCCATTTTTTTTGCGAAAAGGTGAAAATACAAAAAATCAAACTGGCTTTAAACGGTAAAAAAATGATATGCCGTAAAATGAAAAAAAAAGTGCATCTTTAAAGCGTAATCCAAAACCCTATACAAAATATCTTTTCTGACCATCTTATACTTCCTGATGAAACCTTTCATTTGTGTATTGCATTTAATAGTCTGTACCTGTTTTGCCAAAGCACAAAAAATAACAGGATACATAAAAGATACAAGGCAACAACCTGTACCAGGTGCTACCGTGCTGTTACAACTGGCGCAGGATTCTTCTGTAATAAAAGTTAAGGCATCTGATATTAATGGCTACTATACTTTTTCACCTGTACCCATGGGTGAATACTTTGTTACAATTACTAATATTGGTTTCAATACCGGTAACTCTGGTACATTCTATTGCACCAAAAATGATATTATCATTCCCCTAATAGCCATTGAAAAAAATCCGGGGAGGCTGAATGAGGTGGTGATAAATTCAAAAAAACCTTTGATAGAAGTAAATGCAGATAAAACAATTTTTAATGTAGAAGGCAGCATCAATGCGGTGGGATCCGATGCTATGGAGTTGTTAAGAAAATCACCCGGTGTGGTGGTTGACAGGGATGATAATTTTATTATGAATGGGAAAAATGGTGTAACCATATACGTTGATGGACGCCCCTCTCCATTATCCGGGCAGGCGCTCAGTGCATATCTCCGTTCACTGCCGTCATCTGCTATTGATGCCATTGAGATCATTTACCAACCCCTCATCCAGATATGATGCAGCTGGCAATGCTGGTATTATAAATATCAAACTAAAAAAAAATAATGCTATTGGAACCAATGTTAGCATGAATGCAGGTTACAGCATAGGCAACTACCCAAAATATTTAACTGGTTTTTCTTTTAACAGCCGCAGCAATCACACCAATGTATTTGGTACTTACAATTATAATCATGCCACTAATGAGAGTAATTTATGGATGAACAGAACGCTGGCTGATACCGCTTTCAATCAGTACAGCATCACGACCGGCAAAAACCATGGGCATATATTTAAGGCAGGGATGGATTATTTTATCAATAAAAATAATACCATCGGCTTCATTGTAAATGGTAATATTGATAACAATAATATTGCCCTGTACAGTACCACCCCAATAATATATATACCTACCAATACAATTGACCGCTGGCTGGTGGCAGATAATAAAAATATAATCAGCAACCGTAATTATAATTTAAATCTTAATTATAAACATAGCGGTGCAAATGGAAGTGATCTGAATATGGATGCAGACCTCGGCCATTATAAAATTCGTGCAGATCAGGCACAGCCTAACTTTTACTACGACGCTGACTTTACCAATATCAGCACAGAACGGGTATACCAAATGCTGGCACCAAGCGACATCAGCATTTACAGTTACAAAGCTGATTATGAACAAAACCTTTATAAAGGAAGACTTGGATTCGGTGGAAAGCTGTCTTATGTAAATTCTGAAAATGATTTTACCCAGTATAATATCTTATCCAGCAGCAAAACTATTGACTCTGCCAAAAGCAATAGTTTTAATTACAAAGAAAACATCAATTCAGGTTATATAAATTACAGCAGGCAGTTTAAAAATTTGGCAATACAATTTGGGGTGAGAATAGAAAACTCCAATATATCCGGACGTTCCACCGGTTATAAAATGATGGGCAACAGCTGGCAGGTTTATGATTCCACTTTCAAAAGAAATTACACCAATGTTTTTCCAACGGCTGCAGTTACTTTTAATAAAAATCCTGATAACCAGTTTGGCTTAACCTACAGCCGGCGCATAGACAGGCCTGCATACCAGGACCTGAATCCTTTTGAAATAAAAATCGATGAATATTCTTATTACAAAGGGAATACAGCGTTGCGGCCGCAATACACCAATACTTTTGCCATCACTCATTCCTATCATGGCACTTTAAATACAAAGCTCAGCTACAGTATGGTGAAGGATGTGTTTGCACGTTTGGCTGATACCATTGATGTGGTAAAGAGTTTTATCATCAAGAAAAATGTGGCCACACAAAAAATTGTAAGCCTCAATATTAATTACAACTATCAAAAAAACTGGTATGCAGTTTTTGTAAACCTGAATGCTTTCTCATCTCACTATAAAGCCGATTTTGGAAAAGGCAACACAGTTGATCTTAGTGTAAATGCAATCACTGCTAATGTGCAACAATCTGCCAGCCTTGGTAAAGGGTGGAGCGTTGAAATGAGTGGCTTTTATAATGCTCCTGCTATATGGAGCGGCACATTCAGGAGTGATGAAATGTTTGGCATTGAAGGGGGTTTTCAAAAAAAATTACTGAAGGAAAAAGCGAATATCAGGGTATCCGTTAGTGATATATTGGGTACAACAAAGTGGCATGGGGTAAGTGATTTTTCCGGCCAGCACATGGATGTACGTTTCAAATGGGAATCGCAGTTGTTTAAAGTAAATTTTAGTTACCGTTTGGGTAATGCTCAACTCAAAGCTGCAAGGCAACGAAAAACAGCATCGGATGAAGAAGGTAAAAGAGTGAGTACGGGTGGTGGTGGATTGCAGAATTAAATTACAGCATTAGTCATCAAACCCTGGCCGTTTAAAATTTACTGCTGAAGGAAATTGTTTATCAATAAGCATTCTTATTTTTTGCAACAGCGCCAATATTTCTAAAATATCATCTTCAGCAGTTGGCAGCATCCGCATAATTTTCTCCCATGCTATCATGCTCCTTTCTGTACCAATCAGCGCCACTTTAGCGGAACCATTGGCGTCACTCATCATCAATTCATCATCATCTTCTCCATCATCATACACAGACATTGCTCTCTTTAATTTTACATATAACTGGTGCATGTACCATTGAACTATTTCATAACAATCATTTAAGCTTTCCAATTCCAGCTTTGCCACATCCACACCAGTTATACCCAGTTCAACCTGTTGTTGTATTTCAGCGGTTTTATCGGTGAAGAGATTATTTTTTTTCACCAGTTCCATTGCTTTGTCAGCATATAACTTTGCGGCAATTATCAGAGGATGCTTTTCATTGCGTTCATCCTTTTGCTTTTCTTTCAGTTTGTATTCTTCCATCTCTTCTTCCGGAACAGCATTTAGATCAATACCCTGTTTTGCTGCTTCTTCAGTGATCATAACAAGGGTATCAGCAAAATTTTTAGAAAGCTGCTCCCAAAATGCTTTGTTATTGATATCGTTTTGTTCAGGCGTTAACTTACTGGTGCGTTCATATACAGCACACCGGGATGTAAAATTGCAGCGTTCACACCACCGGTCGCAGTAGTTATAAATTCCGGGGATATTATTGGGATTTAATTGATGGTTCATCAGATAAATTTATAAATAAAATGATTATTGTCTTATAAAATCATCCAAACATTCACTGATATTATTCAACCCTTTTGCCAATACTTCTTTATCGATCCATGCAAAACCAATCCTCATAAATCTGTCATCCATGTTAAACCAATGACCCGGACCAACCATCGTTCCATACATTGAAAATAATTGCTTATAAAAATATTCAAGATCGATTTGTATTTCTTTTTTTATTGCAGGAAAACAAACCACTCCACCTTTTGGCAATACATACTCAAAACGCTTTTCCTTTTCAAGCCACTTTTTTAATATCCCAAGATTTTCTACAGCCTGTTTATTTATTTTTACTTTCCAAAAATCTTTTCGTTGCAAAAAAGAAAAACATGCTTCTTCATCCAATATGCTGTTGGTAATGTACATCATTTCCTTTGCTGCCAGCAATTTTTCAAACAACCATTTGTCTTTGGTAATTACCCATCCAATTCTAACGCCAGGTAAACCATAGGCTTTGGATACTGATGATATACTAATGACTTTATTATTGAGGGAAGCTGCCAGCGGATAAGGCGTATCAAAACAAATATCCCGGTAAGTTTCATCCACCAGCAGGTAAATATTTTTTTCTTTAACTAACTTAATAATGTTTCGCAATTCATCTTCACTCAGCACCATGCCGGTTGGATTATGTGGTGATGTAATGCTGATCAATTTTGTTGCTGGTGTAATGGCATTTGCAATGTCATTTAAATTCAATTTCCACCCATCATCTATCTGCAGGTTGATATAAGAAATTTTACATCCAATAGCTTTGGGTACTTCTATGTTGGTGGCATAGTTAGGTTGCACTACTATCAGGTGATCATTGGCAGTAAGTAAAGAAGTATTTACCATAAACAACGCTGCCGCTGCACCACAGGTAAGTAATACTTCATTATCATTAGTATCGCTGTATTGGCCAGCGATAAGCTTTCGCAATTCAGGCTTACCTTTATGATCAGTATATGCTAATTTGATGGATGCATCCAAAGGGCCAATATCCGACAGTGAAAGATCTGCCACTGAACTTTCAGTGAGATTATATTTAATAGTATCATAACCCACTTCTTCCGGGCTTTCTATTTCGATTGGCATTCTTACATATTGCATAATGTGCTGATTTGCTAATTTGCTAATGTGCTATTTTTTAAAACCTTTCAAACCTTCAACTTTCAACCATCAACCTTTTAACTTTCATTCTTCCAAATCTTCCAACGCTCCCTGCAGTTCATTGTAAGAATGATTATCACCTGCTTTCTTTGCTTCTTCCATGCCTCTTTTATACACCCTGATGGCCCTGTCAAAATCTGCCACCCGTTCCAATAATTTGCCCAGGTGATAATAAGAGCCAATGTAAGTTGGCTCCCTCAGTAAAATTTCATTAAACAATTTCCGTGCTTCCTCATCATCTCCAATCTTTATGTATTCCAGCGCCAGCGCATGTTGCAGAAAACTATCTTTATCAGATGTTTTCATATATTCCAGTAATTTTTCTATCCTGCTCATAACACAAATATTTTTTGGTTTTTTAATTCACAATATCTTTACAACTGTTATCTTTGTATTAGTTGCATAAACAACCTTTTTAAACGATTCAAATTTCTTTTATGAAAATTTTAGTCTGCATCAGTAAAACACCTGATACTACAGCAAAAATAGCCTTCGCTGATAACAACACGAAATTTGCCGGAGATACTGTACAGTGGATCATTAATCCTTATGACGAATGGTATGCTTTGGTAAGAGCAATTGAACTGAAAGAAGCGGATGCTGCAACTGTTATCCATTTAGTAACAGTTGGTGCTGCAGATTGTGACCCCATTATCAGGAAAGCATTGGCCCTTGGTGGTGATGAAGCCATCCGTATCAATGCAGACAGCCATGACAGTTATTATATCGCATCTCAAATTGCCGCT
>JAYVLZ010000027.1:0-7299 GCA_043759175.1 Chitinophagaceae bacterium
GTTTACGAAAGCCTTGAAGATATTTGGCCAGATTATCCCAGCCAGGAAGATTTCTTTTTTAATGAAGACGAATATTAATCGCCTCACAACTGCTATCTGCAACTGACATTTAATAAAAATATTAAAAGCCACCAATTGGATTGGTGGCTTTTTGTTTGTATAATTTATTATTCCCCGGGGAATGTGAAATTTGAAAAGTTTAAAAGTGTAGAAACGTCAATTCTTAAAAAAATCAATCGCAATCTCATTAATAAGTTCTGGCCTTTCATGAAAAACACGATGAGAAGTATTAGGCAAAACACAAAACTGACTTCCTTTAATTAAGTTGTGCATTTCGATGCCATGCTCAAGTGTTATTATGTCCCGGTCGCCAAGAACAACCATAACAGGAATTTTAATACCTTCTAAAACGGTAGCTGGAAAATATATTTTCTGACTCCACATTTTATTTATGTCAATAAAAAATTTTCTCCAATCACGTCCCGGATAAAGACGGCGATAATTATCCAATTCTTCTTTATCTCTTTCTTCAAAGTCAGGGCTATTAATCACCTTTTCAAAATCAGTGGTATCATTGAGCATTGTGGGGATGCCACTCAGCTTATAGTTCGACCCACTAACCAATACTTTTTTTATTTTGCCGGGCCTTTTGCTTGCCAGAATTAATGCCGTATTTCCACCGTCACTCCAGCCAATAACATACGCACTATCTAATTTCAATAAATCAATCATATTAGATATGTAATCAGCTAAAAGCTGATAGCTCATACTGTCTGCTAACTGCGACCTTCCTTGCCCAGGCATGTCAGGTGCAATTACACGAAATTTGTTTGAAAGGGCAGGGATACATAATGAAAAATCTGCAATACTACCCATGCCTCCTTCGAGCAATATTAGGGGGGTACCTTTTCCATATTCTTCGTAGTATATTTTAGTGTTACGAATTGAAACATATTTCCCGTTATTAAAACCATATTTTATTTTCTGTTGCCCATACGTGAGACCATTGATAAGTACAGAAGTAATAATTAAAATACTTAGCTTTTTCATGTTAAGAATGTAATAATTGGATGTAAGTTATCACAATAGAGGTTTGTCGATAGCTTGCACACAACAATCAAACCTCCAACCTCAAAACCCAAACTGATTATTATTTCTCCATCTGCTCTATCACCCCATGTGATACACCCGTAAAAGAAAATCCTCCATCATGAAAAAGATTTTGCATGGTAACAAACCTGGTAAGGTCACTAAATAAGGTTACTGTATAGTTAGCACAATCATCTGCACTGGCATTACCCAATGGACTCATCTTTTCTGCGTAAGTGATAAATCCGTCAAAACCTTTTACGCCACTGCCGGCTGTTGTACGGGTGGGTGATTGGGAAATGGTATTGATCCGTACATGTTTTTTAACCCCATAGTGATAACCAAAACTGCGGCTGATACTTTCCAGTAAAGATTTGGCATCTGCCATTTCATTGTAATCCGGAAATACCCTTTGTGCAGCAATATAAGTAAGCGCCACCACACTGCCCCACTCATTAATGGCATCCAGTTTCATAGCAGTTGCCAATACCCTGTGCAGGCTGGTAGCAGATATATCCAGTGATTTTGCATTAAAGCCATAATCAATTTCCGTATAGTGTTTTCCTTTACGCACATTCAGGCTCATTCCAATTGAGTGCAGAATAAAATCAACGCCACCACCAAAATGTTCCATCGATTTTGTAAGCAGGTTCAGCACATCTTCGTTGCTGCTTACATCGCAGGGTATTACAGGTGCATTCACCAGCTCTGCAAGCTTAGTAATCTCCCCCATCCGCATAGCCACGGGAGCATTGGTCAAAATTAACTCTGCACCTTCTTCATGACAGCGTATGGCAGTTTTCCATGCGATTGATTTTTCATCCAAAGCGCCAAATATGATTCCCTTTTTTCCTTTGAGTAAGTTGTATGACATAACTTGTTTTTTATTTGGTAAAAATAAGACAGTTAACGGAATGACAAAATATGATTGGTTGCCGGTTAGGTAAGGATTGGAAATAAAATAATGTTCAATATCCAATGCTCAATAAACAATTTTCAATGAAAATACGCATTTGCTTTATATTGATTATTGAACATTGAGAGTTGATTATTGAAAATTTTTTCATAGAGAATGGTATCGGGGTATGATGGTTGTCAGCATAACAATGATTTATGCTTTAAAAGTTAATCACACCCTTGTGGAAAATATTATTTCTTTTATAACACATCAAATAACGAAATTCATTTTTTAAAACTGACTCATTGCAAGAAAACAAAGAAATAACTGCATTGCTCCTGCTGATAGATGATCCTGACGAAGAAGTGTACAGCACCGTTAGTGACAGGATCGTTTCATTTGGCAAGGGCATTATACCCAACCTGGAAAACCTGTGGGAACATACCAGCGATGAATCCCTGCAGGAGCGAATTGAATTGATGATACACCGGCTGCATTTTAAAGATCTTTCCGAAGATTTTGAATACTGGAAAAACGGATCTGCAGAACTGATGCAGGGTGCCTTGCTGGCGGCACGGTATCATTATCCCGAAATACAGGAATCACAAGTACGGCAGGATCTTGAAAAAATCAGACGCAATGTATGGCTGGAACTGAACAGCTACCTAACCCCACTGGAGCAGGTAAACGTAATGTCCAGTATCCTGTATAATTATTACAAACAAATTGGTGTAGAGATTGCTTACAACCAGCCTGAAGATTTTTTCATCAACAAAACAATTGAAACAAAAAAAGGTAATTCCATCAGCAATGGAATTTTGTACCTGGCACTTTGTGAACAGCTTGACATACCCGTAAAAGCCATCAATATACCCAAACAATTCATCCTGGCTTTTATGGATACCCAATATGGCATGGTACATCCCGATGCCCAACATGCAGAAAAAATAAAATTCTTTGTTGATCCTTTAAACGGGCAGGTTTATTCTCACCAGGATGTGGAAAGTTATTTTAAACGCATCTCCGTGCCACCTACCAACTCTTATTACCGGGAACTGAGCAGCAAACAAGTGATAAAATTTTTACTGGAAGAACTGAGTAAATGTTTTGACAATGAACAGAACCTTTACAAGATGAAAGAATTATTATCGCTGGCAAAATTATTAGATGAATGATCTATCATATAGTTCACAAATCAAAATGGGAAGCTGCATTGCAGCAAGGTTTTTATGAAGCAGATTCTCTTGCCAGTGAAGGGTTCATTCACATGAGTACAAAAGAACAGGTTGCTGGTGTATTACAACGATATTACAAAGAACAAAATGATTTATTGCTGCTGCATGTGGATGAAACAAAACTAACTGCTGAATTAAAATATGAATTGGCTTCTTCTGTAAATGAAATGTTCCCTCATCTTTTTGGGAGGTTAAATATTGATGCGGTGACTGAGGTAACGGGTATTGAAAATTAGCTTATCCTTTTTATTACAGCGGATACTCATAAAAAAAATCTTGTGTCTTTATCCAGCCATTCTTTTCATAAACCGACTGAGCTTTATAATTGTCATCCGCCGTTTGAAGTATGATAAACGCAGCGTCTGTTTCCTTACCATACTGCTTGGCTTCCTGCAGCAATGCTTCTCCCACGCCCTGGTTACGGGCACTTTCAGCAACAAACAGATCATTGAGCAGCCAGGTCCTTTTTAATGATACCGAAGAAAAGATGGGATATAGTTGCACAAAGCCCACTGCTTCATCTTTTAATATCGCCAAAAAAATAGTGGACTCCTCTTTTGCAATACGCTGTTCCAAAAAATCAAACGCTTTCTGCAGGTCACTGGGCTGCTTGTAAAACACCCGGTAAGCATCAAATAAAAATGCCACTTTTGCTATATCTTCTGTTGAAGTTTTTTTTATTTCCAGCACCATAATCTTTAAATTGAGTTCTTTTTACGTGGCATTAAAATTACTTTAATAATATGATTACATGGAATGATTTTGAAAAAATTGATATGAGGGTGGGAACAATAATTGATGTGGCGCCTTTTCCAAAAGCTAAAAAACCTTCCTGGAAACTGATCATTGATTTTGGTGAACTGGGAATTAAAAGTTCCTCCGCACAAATTACATCGCTTTACAGCAGTGAAGAACTGATGGGCAAGCAAGTAATTGCAGTGGTGAATTTCCCTGTAAAACAAATTGCCAACTTCTTCAGTGAATGCTTAGTGATGGGAGTGTATAATGAAGATGATGATGTGGTATTATTGCAGCCGGATAAGGCAGTAAAAAATGGAAGTAAGGCGGGGTAAGGCGGGCTTTGAGCTATTAGCTTTGAGCCACGAGCCAATGCACCTCAAACCTCGAACTAAATTAGCCGTGAGCTATCAGCTTTGAGCCACGAGCGTGGATAAAAAATCAGACATCATAGATCAGACATCAGACATCCACCCGGTGAAACTGTTCAAAAAAACTGCTTACTCTTTTGAAGTTATTTTTATTCAGCGTAAAAAAATGATTGCGTCCTTCCTTGCTGCATTCAATCAGTTTACTGTCGGTAAGGAGTTTAATATGATGAGAGCAGGTTGGCTGGGAAAGACCGGTAAGGCCCTGCACATCGCCGCAACATACTTTTCCTTTTTTTGATATTTCTTCTATTATAGACAGTCTGCAGGGGTCGGAAATTGCACTCATGGCTTTTTCTATAAATTTTTGTTCGTTTTTGTCAGAGCTCATTATTTTACTAATTGGTTTCCAAAGAAATTATTTTTTACGCACTTGAACAAGACTTTGCAGATTTTTATATGCTGAAAATTGTGTCAATTAAAGCATTGGTTTAATTTGTGATAACTTAACATTTTTCGAAATAAGTTTTTATAACTGTAGCGGTATGCATAATTTTAGAACTTACAAAAAATCATGAGTGAAGTCATTGCAGTATATCATTCTCCTGTTGGGTTATTAACCATCAAAGCTACAGACAAATTTGTTTCAGCAGTGCTTTTTGCAAAACCAGGTTCAAATTTATTGACAGAAAATAATATTGTTGAAACAAAAAAAAATGATCACCCGGTAATACAAAAATGTTGTGAACAGTTGCAGGAATATTTTGATGGTAAGAGAAAACAATTTGATCTTCCAATTGAACAACCCGGCACATTATTTCAACAAAAGGTATGGAAAAAATTGTTGAGAATTGATTACGGCAAAACCATCAGTTATATGGAATTATCTAAACGCATTGGAGATGTAAAAACCATCAGGGCAGTGGGAACCACCAACGGAAAAAATCAAATTGCTATTATTGTTCCTTGTCACAGGGTTATCGGCAGCAATGGAGAGCTTACCGGTTATGCTGGAGAGCTATGGCGCAAAAAATGGTTACTGGATCATGAAGCAAAATTTGGCAATGGTGTGCAGACTTTATTCTGATAAAAACTTCGGGTTAATTTATATATTCAGATCATCCGGCGTAAAAGATAAAGGCAGCAATTGGCTTGCTTTTTCTATCACAAATACTTCCCCGCCCATAGCGCTTAAAATAATACGAATAGGTGTTTTTGTTCTGTGTTCATACTCCACCAAAGCCTGCCTGCACATACCACAGGGTGAGAGCGGTTTGTTGCTTTCGCCACTGCTGTTACGATAACTGATGGCCATTGTATGCACAGCCTCTCCGGGATATTGTGATGCAACAGCAGAAAGTAAAACCCTTTCTGCACAAATGCCTACGGGATAAGAAGCGTTTTCCTGGTTAGTCCCTGTAATTATTTTTCCATTTGCCAGCATTGCTGCAGCCCCAACAAAAAAATTAGAATAAGGTGCATAAGCAAATTTTGCCGCTTCCCTTGCGGCAGCCAGCAGAGAAGCATCATCCGCATTTAATTCTTCAGATGAATTATAAACTGCTATTTTAAATTGAATTTCTTTTAACTCCATAACATCATTTGTTTGGCTCAGTAAGCACAACAAATAAAATTGCTGCTTTGCTTTTAATACCTCATTCCCTTTTATTTACTCACTTTAAATACCAGGAAATAAAAACCACAAAGAAACTTTGTGGTTAATATTTGATGTCCCATAAAAATAGTTAAATAAAATGAATGCCGGCTCCTATTTAATTAAACAGCCATCCGTGTTGCCACTACCTGATGGAACGGAATATCCTTTTCCATCTTGGTCCTTTTTCCCAGCTAAACCATATTAACGAAGCCTTGCCTACCACATGGTCTTCCGGAACAAAACCCCAGAAACGGCTGTCTAAAGAATTATGCCTGTTATCACCCATCATCCAGTAATAATCCATTTTAAAAGTATAACTGCTGGCTTCTTTGTCATTGATATAAATTTTGCCATTAGCAGTGGAAATCTTATTCGCTTCATATGCACCGATACACCTTTCATAGCGTTTGTAATTATCAGGCGTAAGCTCAATGGATGCTCCCTTCTTTGGCACCCACAATGGGCCGAAATTATCAACGCTCCAATGTACAGATGTATCATAATAAGGATACAATTCTCCACTTACCTGGTTAATATAATCAGTAACTCTTACCACATTTTTTAAAGCCGCTACTTTTAGCTTTTCTCCTGGGGTCATATTTACCAGGTAGCTGCCATTGTTAAATGGTATAATTTCATGTAATTCCGGGTCGGTTCGTACTCCTGCACCCTGTAAATCATCTTCGTTAACTGTACCCGAGGTTTGCACCAGGTAATATTTTTCTGACTCTGCTGGAAATGGCTGTGCCGCATTATTAATATAAATGACTGAATTTTTTATCTGAATCGTTTCTCCTGCCACCGCCACACAGCGCTTGATAAAATTTTCCTGTTTATCCACCGGTCTGGTGATAATAATGTCTTCATAGTTTTGCCAAACCTTATCTCTGCCCATCTCTCTCACGGCCTGGTAATAAGTAACCTTAGAACCAAAATTTTCTTCATCATTGATCAGGGTATCATTAGCAGGGAAATTAAATACCACGGCATCATTTCTTTTAACCGGTGTTGCAAACCAGCGGGTGTAAGGAATATGCACCCATTCCAGATAGGCCTTGGTTTTAATGATGGGCATGGTGTGGTGTACAAATGGCATTGCAATGGGGGTATTAGGAATGCGTGGACCATAAGCCGATTTACTTACAAATAAAAAATCATTCACCAATAATGTTTTTTCCATTGAAGGTGTTGGTATGGTATACGCCTCAAATACGAATGTACGTATAAGTGTAGCCGCCACTACTGCAAATGCAGCGGCATCTATCCATTCTCTGTAAACAGATTTCTTGTAATTTTTTACAACATTGACACCGG
>JAYVLZ010000028.1:0-9220 GCA_043759175.1 Chitinophagaceae bacterium
GGTAGTGGTGCGGTACACTTGTCCGTTACCTCCTGTTGCTAACAAAGTAATAGATGAAAGTATTTTTTCAATTTTGTTTGATTGCAGATTCAGTACATACACACCATAACATTCAATGTCTGGTGTTGCTTTGGTAACAAGATAACCAAGATGATGCTGTGTAATAATATCCAGCACAAAGCAATGGCTGATGAGTTGAATGTTGGGTTTCTTTTTAATGGCTTCCAGCAAAGCCCTTTCCATCTCCTGGCCCGTTACATCTTTGTGATGCAAAATGCGGAACTCACTATGGCCACCTTCTTTACCCAGTTTAAAATCACCATCTGGTTCTTTATCAAACCGGGCACCCCAATCAATAATTTCTTTTATTCTTTCCACGCCTTCTTTTACCACAATCTCCACTGTATACCTGTTGCACAATCCATCACCGGCTATCAATGTGTCTTCAATGTGTTTTTCAAAACTGTCGTTGTTAAAATCCATTACACCTGCAATACCACCCTGTGCATATTTTGTATTGGTTTCATCACTTTGTGTTTTGGTGAGTACCATCACTTTTTTATCAGGACAATCCTGTGCTACTTTTAACGCATAGGTCAATCCTGCTATGCCGCTGCCTATTACGAGAAAATCTGTTTGCATACATTCTTTGTTAACGGGCGTTAAAATTAGCTGATAAAAAAGTAATACAGCCCTGTATTGTTAAATTAATAAAATTACGATAAGAGGGTATTGCAAAAGGCAAATTTAAGCAGTAGGTTTACATCCTGTTTTTATAACCGGTTATTAAAACTTTCTAATTATTATTTTTTTCAATAACTCCACTGTCTTCAGAAAAACCTCACTTATCAACAGATCACGATTTGTAAAATAAGAATCAGCATCCGCATGAAATTCCTGTGCATTATACTCCACATAACTAACAGTATATTTTTTGGTAAAAGAAGAAGCATTAAAAAATGATCTGTTGCGGAAACAAATAAAACATCTGGAAAAATCACCCGAATACAAGCGCTGTGCTGTTTTGGTTGCTGAAGCAGATGGTTGTTAAAGTAAGAAAAATGGTTACACTGAATCCCAGGAAAATATTTATGTAACCTTTTAAAAACATTATTATGGAACGATTACAAAAATTAATTTTCCCTGTTAAATTTGAACAGGCGCCCAGCCAGGAAATCACACTGGCCGGCTATCTCTTTTTCTGCAACGGGCTGTTTTTACAGCAGCAGTTAGTGAAAGAGAATGTGCTTGAATTTGATCTCAGCAATATTGAGATTGGCAAACAGCCATCTGATGTAAGTGAATTAAGGCTGTTCATTGCACCCGTTACCAATAAAAAGATGCAGGCCATTTCCAGTATAGAACAACTGGAAAAATTAAAACCTTATGAACCTGTTTTAACAAGGGGTGCAGAAGGCAGATTTGATATACTGCCTGTTCCTGTTGATCTTTCTCAATTCTGGCATTTATGTATCTGCAGAATTAAAGGCAAAGTGTCCAAGTGGTTTCACATTGGAAATACCTGGAAGGAAAGAGCTGTGTGCAGGGCAAAGGTACATATCTGTGAAATAGATGCCATCCGCTACTGGATCTACCATATACCGGATAATATCATTGCAAAAATTCCGGAAGCAATTTTGAATCCAAAGGAGGTAATTAAATTCCCCATTCCAATTCCTGATCCGCCGCCATTTGTAAGAAGTGAATTAACAGAAGCAGTGCTGCAGCCCCACATCAATATTTTTAAAACAACGAGTGCTGAACAGCAGGTAATGGAAGCAGCTGCAAAGTTGCCGGAGCTAAGCCTTGATATAAGGCAAACACTTGCTTCAGGTAATCTTAACCTGGTAAGGGAAGTGATTGTAAATAACTATGCCCTTTTTCATCCCTGGTTTTGTTACTGGCCCTGGTGGTGGCCTTATTTTTACCGTTGCGATGAACTGGCGGTGGTGTATACTGATGCCAATGGCCGTTTTGATACTAATATTTTTTACCGTTGCGGCGGAGACAAACCGGATATTTACATCTGGGTGGAATATTTTATCAATGGTGCATGGACAACTGTTTACAATCCGCCAATACCCTGTTATACATTTTGGAATTATGCCTGTGGCACCAACATCAATATTCACATCACAGATCCAAGAGTGCCCGGGGATTGCTGCTGCAATTGCCCATTGCCAGGAGAGTTGGTATGGATAAGGTCTATTGGAAGCACCAGTGTTTCCCATATCAACCAATCTGCTCTTATATCACAGCCACCTCCCGGGCAAACGGTGGCGTATAACCGCATAGGATTAACAGATGCCTCAGCTAATGGAGATGGTTTCTTTAGTACAACAATCGGGGATTACAGGCGGCCATTTGGCGCAGGCCTTAATTTTTATATGGGCTTTGGCAGCGATCTTCCCAATGCAGGCATTCATTATTACCGCTGGACTTACCAGCAAGTTGCCCGTGCTGATCTTTCTGCTGTTGCCGGTACAGTAGAACATTTTAATAATCTTGAGAATAAACGGTACGATTTTATTTACTTAGATGCCAACGGAGATCAGCAGATAGGCTACAAGGATGTGAAACTCGGGCCACAACCTGTTGGCCTTAATAATGACCTGTACATCATTCCGCCTTTTCAGCCAAACATGGCTCCATTCCTGGCACCAGAAAACAGCCCTGCATGGGTAGAACGTACTTACAATACGCATACCATTGGGTTTAATTCAGTAAGTGAATTGCTGAATGGCGGCATGCCCGGTGGGGATGGATTGTATGAATTTAAATTAGAGTTGTTTGACCAGGCAGGGAACCTTTTGACAAATATTCCAAAAGCTACCTTTAAGGTTCCGGATTACAATGATAGCGGGCTAAGCACCAACGCACCTGATGAATTTTTAGACGGTGTTACTGCAGCCACAGCTGATGCTTTTAAAATGCTGGTAAGGATAGATAATTCAAAATGCCAGAGTGATATCTATACTGTTAAAGTAGATAATCAGCCTGCATCTATTGATTGCTGCGGTTTTGTAAAATACAAACCACTGGGTGTGGAAGCTGATCTGGCGCTTTCATTTAAAGCGGTACACCCCAATAATTTTGCGGTGTTTAGTTTTGGTGTAAGTAAAGGTACCTGCGGTGCTGTGGCAGGCGCTGGTGCAACAGGGATGGTGATTGACAGCGCTTCGGGCTATACATTAAGCAGTGGCATTTATGAAAAGCATTTTACACCATTGCAGTTACTGGATAATTGTTATATCAATGGAACAGGTAAAGCTGCATTTGCAGAAACACTTTCTGTAATTGCCATGGCAACAGATGGCACCTATCGTGTAAGCAGCAATGATGCTTCTTGTGTATTACCAACAGTATGTGTGGCAGCATTTGCATTGGAACCATGACAATTAATAAGTACAAAATTTTGAAAGAATGAGTATGTTCTTATTTGTGATCATTGCTTTGGCATGCTGGCGCATCACTCATTTATTTTCAAAAGAAGATGGTCCTTTTAATATCATGTACCTCCTCAGAAAACAGGCAGGGGCAGGCTTCTTCGGAAGCCTGCTCGACTGTTTTTATTGTGTAAGTGTGTGGGTGGCCCTGCCGTTTGGTTTATGGCAGGGAAATAACTGGTGGGAAAAATTATTGTACTGGTGGGCATTATCTGGTGCTGCCTGTTTACTGGAACAGGCCACTGCTAACAAAAAAAAAGATGATGCTCCCGATTACAAAGAAGACTAAATAAATTTGATAACAACAACAAACTGTATTTATGTGTAACTGCGGAAACAAAAGAAATGAATATGCAGCAGAACAGCATGTTGCTGCCGGCGATCATAAAAATATTCCTCAGCAGGGCAAAAAAATGTGGCCTGATATTTATTTTGAGTACACCGGTAAAACAGCTTTAACAGTAACCGGAAAAATTACTGCTAAAACTTATCGTTTTTCAAAACCGGGAGAAAAAGTATTGATTGATTTCAGGGATGCAGCGGGGATGATGGCAGTGCCGGTTTTAAGGAAAGCAAATTAGACGTTTGATGATTTTTTTATCCGGACAATCCTTTGCTGATTTTAAACTATAGTTAATCCTGTTTTACCTCCTCCAATTACGAGAAAGTCTGTTTGCATAAATTTTTTTTGTACAAGCATTTGTTTTTAAATCAACATTGTTGTGACTTACTTGTACTTGTCATCGCTGCCCACTTTTCAAAATCTTATCTAAGTTTTCAACTCCAAAAAATGTCATAAGCCTGCCAATATTTCTTTGAACTAACAGTTTCTCATCAACAAGCTTTAGCAAATCCGTTCTGGCGGTTTGGTTACTTACTGCAAATTTAGTTTCAATCTGCCTGGCAGTAAAATATTGATTTGGGTCTTTTAATAAATCCTGTAATACAAATAACTGCCGCTCATTAAAGTTGTGGTTTTTTAGCAATTGTATGGTTGTATTTTTTTCTTTTACTTTCCTGTCAATATATGATTTCAGTTCTTCCAATGCATCTGAAATACATTTCAGGTTGTAAATAAAAAAATAAGTCAGGTCATTATCATCATATTCTGTGTGTAAGTAAGCCCTTGCATATTGACTTTTTGCTTTCAGTATTATCCTTGATACCGACATGTATTCAATAAGCCAATAACCTTTTTTTATGAGGTACCAGTAAAATAAAGCCCTTGCTGTTCTTCCGTTGCCATCAACAAATGGGTGTATATAGCCAATGAGAAAATGAATAAGAATCCCTTTTAATATTGGATGAATAAAACTTCTTTGATTGTCTTTGTCATTGGCAATTTTTAAAAACTGTTTTACCAATTCATTGAGGTGTTCATGCGAGGGTGGGATATAAAAAATTTCGCTGGTCTCATCAACAATTCTTATGTTATCATTATCTCTCAACTGTCCTTCATAAACAGGGTTTTCCAGAGTGCTATTCGTAATGAGTTTATGTATCTGAAGCAAAACTTTTTTCGTAAGTTCTGTTTCTTTATTTTCAACTATCCACTTCATTGTGATATAGTTGTTGTATATCATTTGCTGGGATTTATTTATTGGTGCCTGATTTTTTTCAAGCATTTCTTTTGCAATTCTTCTTGTGGTAGCTGCACCCTCAATCTGACTGGAAGCAATTGCCTCTTCCATAATTGAGCTTAATAAATAACTATTTTTTTCCTGTTCGGGTATTAACGAACCGGATTGTAATGTCCCACCTAAATTTAAATCCAGCTTGTGAAGATATTCTTGTACAACGGATGGATTAGAAAAACTAAGATTAATTACCGGTTTTGATGAGAAAGCGATGTTAGTTTTTTTATATCTGCTGGATTTAACTGCACTCCATACTTTTTCAGGCGATACACCCCAATCCTTACTTTTATACTTCCATTTTTCGTAGTATGGATATTCCGTTTCTTCGATTAAAAAGAAATCTTGAAACTTATCAATTTTTATAAATTCATCAAGAATTGATCTGTAATTATATTGCCCCGTTGCATATATAGGCTTTTCCGGCTTCTTCATACATTCCAAATTTTGCCCAAAATATTCAATTTTGGCACTTATTCCAAATTTTTTTCAAATTTGGAATAATTGGGAATAGAACTATGTTTTACATCCACGCCTCGTTTTCCTTCAATAAATTAATCAGTTCATCTACTGCAATGGCGCTGTCAATATTCCTCTTTACAATTTCTTTTCCTTTGTATAAAGTAATTTTTCCAACGCCGCTGCCCACATAGCCAAAATCCGCATCCGCCATTTCTCCCGGGCCATTTACGATGCAACCCATGATGGCAATTTTCAAACCTTTTAAATGGTTGGTGACGGCACGTATTTTAGCAGTGGTTTCCTGCAGATCAAATAATGTTCTGCCACAACTTGGGCAACTGATGTACTCTGTTTTAGATATTCTTGTACGAACTGCCTGCAGAATAGAAAAAGAAGTGTTGTTAATGAACTGGTGATTGTTCTTTGTTTCTAAATAAGTTCTGCCTGTTACTTTTTGAATCACCAATTTTGATGGATCATTCATAAGCCAGATACCATCACCGATTCCATCTAAAAACAAGGCGCCACTTTCTGAAGCAAAATGAATCAGTTGTTCGTCGATAGAAGTATGGCTGCTTTCAACTGCTAATATAACAGGTGTTTTTATTTCTGTCTGCATTAAACCATTTATAAACATTCTTACTGATTGGATGGCATTGTTTTCGGAAGAATATAAACACAATACAACAGTTTTGTCATCTTTAATTTTTTCTATCAATGCTGCATTATCTTTTGCAGTATCAATCGCAACAAAATTTATCTGCGAAGATTTTTTTTCAGCCGTAATAAACTCATCGCCCTGGAATAGAGGAAAATATTTTTCGTTATCAACACCCAACATCCATGTTTTATAATCACACATTACTTTCAATGTGCCCGGCAATGCAAAATCAATTGTCTTGCTTGCTGTATAAATATAATCAGCTGCCGCATCACCAATATTCCACTTATCCGTTGCTTCATTGTAAGTATAACCAATTGCCTGTAAGTCTGTGTGGGAAATGCTTTTCGCCAGCATAAAATCTGCTATCACAACAGGCACATGCTTTTTACCAATATTAGATACTTCAATGGTTTCTCTTCTCTTATATTCAAACGGTGAATAAGAAAGAGTTGCGTTAGCAGGGTCTTTCCTGGCCCCTTCGGAGTTTATCCCGATTTTTTCGGGAGAGGGGTTGGGGAGGCTTCTTATTATATCCTTACAAACCGGTATCTCAAACTCCGGATCTTCAGTTAAGCTCACCCTTATCGTATCCCCAATTCCATCTTCTAATAAAGTACCAATACCAATCGCAGATTTTATCCTTCCATCTTCTCCGTCGCCTGCTTCAGTAACGCCAAGATGCAATGGATAGCATTCACCAAACTCTTCCATCATGTGATTGATGAGCAACCGGTATGCCTGTACCATTACCAGCGGATTACTGCTCTTCATGCTGAGCATAATGTTATGATAATCTTTACTACGGGCAATGCGTAAAAATTCCATAGCGCTTTCCACCATACCCATTGCGGTATCTCCATAACGGCTCATAATACGGTCGCTTAAGCTTCCATGATTGGTGCCAATACGCATGGCAGTACCATGTTCTTTACAAATTAAAACCAATGGTGTAAAACGTTCCCTGATCCTTTCAATTTCCTCTGCATATTCTGCATCAGTATATTCAATCTGCTCAAATTTTTTCTTGTCAACATAGTTGCCTGGATTTACTCTTACTTTTTCTACAATCCTGGCAGCAATTTCTGCAGCATTCGGAGTAAAGTGAATATCTGCAACCAGTGGTGTATTGTATCCCCTTCTTCTTAATTCATCTTTGATGTTCTGTAAATTCTCTGCTTCTTTTTTAGAAGGGGCAGTGATACGAACGAGTTCAGCGCCAGCTTCAATACAGCGGATAGATTGTTCTACGGTGGCAATGGTATCCATACTGTCAGTGGTGGTCATCGTTTGCACACGAATTGGATGGCCATTACCCAATAACAGGTCACCTATCTTTACTTCTCTCGTCTTTAAACGTTTGTATTCCGTCAATGATTCACAGTACAGTTGCATATCTTCTTAAGTATTTTTGCAAAATAACAACAAAAAAGCAGGGTATGTTTGCCCCTTTTTTAATTTATTTATTGAAATCAATATATTGGCTGTTAAATAACTTAAAGTGCCCTTGTTAAATGTATGCAACTGTTATTGATACAGCACCAGCTACAGGTTCAGAAAAAGGAAAATAACAATCAGTATTGCAACGTTCTGATTTATCATACAAAAATGGATCTCACCCCTTTTCACTCACTCCAATATTTCTACAGGATCGCTGCATTATCTTTAAACAATGAAAATATTGCTGGTAGAAGATGAAAAACTTATGGCCGGGGCTGTGATTGCATTCTTAAAAAAGGAAGGCTATGTATGTGAATGGGCTGAAGATTTTGATGCAGCAGATGAAAGAGTTGCCCTGTATGAATATGATTGTGCTTTGATTGATATTACCATTCCCGGGGGCAGTGGATTGAGCATTGTGAAAAGCCTGAAAAAAAATAACCCCAAAACGGGCATCATTATTATCTCTGCCAAAAATTCGCTGGATGATAAAATTACCGGGCTTGACCTGGGTGCCGATGATTATATTTCAAAACCCTTTCACCTGACCGAACTGAATTCACGGATTAAATCTGTTTTAAGAAGAAGGAATTTTGAGGGCAAAAGTAAAATTGAATTTGAAGAAATCAGTATTAACACCGACAGCCAGGAAGTGAGTGTATGCAATAAACCAGTGTCTTTAACAAAAAAAGAATACGACCTGCTGCTATTTTTTATCGCCAATAAAAAACGGGTGCTTACCAAAGAATCTATTGCAGAACATTTGTGGGGAGATAATATGGACATGGCAGATTCATTTGATTTTATCTATTCCCATATTAAAAACCTGCGGAAGAAATTGCTGGAAAAAGGTGGGGATGATTATATTAAAACCGTTTACGGATCAGGATATAAATTCGGGATACCATGAAACTGATTACCAAAACAAGCATTTATTATCTTATCCTTTCGCTGGTGCTTTTTATGGCAGGCGGCATATTATTTTATTACTCCATCAACAAAATACTGGATGAAGAAATAAATGAACAGCTCAGTATAGAAAAAGAAATATTGCTTGCCTATATCAAAGAGAAAAGAAAACTGCCGCCACCTTCGCCACTTACAGAGGGAATAGTTTCGTTTGTTCCTGAAAGCAATACTATAAAGGAAGGGTTTAAGGATACTGTTTTGCTAAGCCCTTTAAAAGATGAAATGCTCCCCTACCGCCAGTTAATATTTCGGGTTAAAATAAAAGAGCAGGAATACACCGTCATCATTACAAAACCTCTTTTTGAAAAAGATGATCTGGTGGATACAATATTAAATTCGCTGGGAATATTGGCGCTTGTATTATTGGTGGTACTTTTTTTTGCAAACAGGTGGCTATCCACCCGGTTGTGGAAACCATTTTACAATACAATGGAGAAGCTGAGAAAATATGATTTGAATAAAAATGATTTACTCCAGTTTAGTGCAACAACTACTGAAGAATTCAGCCAGTTGAACAGTGAGATAAAAAAAATGACAGAAAAAATACAAGGGCAATACCGAAACCTGAAAGAGTTTTCGGAAAATGCTTCGCATGAATTACAAACGCC
>JAYVLZ010000029.1:0-23433 GCA_043759175.1 Chitinophagaceae bacterium
GTAGCCGGTATAAAAAAAACAATCATCATGAGGAATAAAATTGGAGCCATGCTGCAAGGCATGGCTGTGTTATTTTCTTAAGTTGACGGCTATGGTGGGGACACCGACCACGGCGGGCTGCCCTGGCTGGTGTCCCACCAGCCAGCGACAAATTGAAATGCGCCCCTCTTAAGCAATGTCTTTTATTAGAAGTGATGCAGCGTCATCTAAAAACCAATGTACTGTTCCTTCTTCTGCTTCTATTAATTGTGCAGGGTAATTTTCGATATCTTTTTCTTCTTTAAATATATGGTAAACAGCTATTGCTTTTGATGCTCCGTATACTAAAAAAACTATCTCATGCGATTCATTAATTAACGGAGCCGTCATGGTAATGCGGTAAGATTTTAATTCATCAATAAATACGGAACTCATCAGTGCTTTCATTTCATACAACACAGGTGTATGCGGAAATAACGAAGCCGTATGTGCATTATCACCTAATCCTAATAAAATGAGATCAAACTGAACCGGATTTTTACCAAAGTGAGCAATGATTTTTTTTGCATAATCAGCCGCAGCAACTTCAGGATTTAAAGCCGTATTGATATAAAATATTTTTGATTCATCAATCTTCAATGGATCAAACAGTGTTAGTTTGGCCATTAAACCGTTATTGTCTTTATCATCAAACGGTACACATCTTTCGTCACCAAAAAAAAACCAGATTTTGCTCCAGTTAATTTTTTTATTGTATGCCGGAGAGGCAAGCAATTCATATAAATGCTTTGGAGAATTACCGCCGGAAAGTACCAGGTTGCATTCTCCATTTGTTGCGATAGCCTTGTTTACTGTTTCAATAAAAAAATCAGCCAGGCTTCTAATAACTTCATCTGCGGATTTATATATATGCAGTTTCATAAACTTTTATTTTTTTCCATTCACAGGCAGAGAGAACCAATGAAAACCATCTGCCGCAATCAATGCTTCAGCCAGTTCTGGTCCCCACGAGTCTGCGGAATAGTTGGGAAAATTCAGGGAGGGTTTATTTTCCCATGCATTGATAATGGGCATCAGCAGGTCCCATGCCGATTCCACCTGGTCCCCACGCATGAACAACGTTTGATCTCCCTGCATTACATCCAGCAATAGCGTTTCATACGCTTCCGGAGTATAACTGGCGTAAGTGGATTTGTAATCAAACACCATATCCACTGTGTTCAGCAACATATCTAATCCCGGTCTTTTACCCTGCACCTGTAAGCGGATACTCATTTCCGGTTGTATGCTGATGATGAGCCGGTTTTGCTGCCAGCTGTCAATTGCTTCTGGCGGAAAAATAAAATGCGGCTGGTCTTTAAACTGTATGCTGATGATGGATGAAGACTGGTGTACCCGTTTGCCTGTTCTTACATAAAAAGGAACACCCTGCCAGCGCCAGTTGTCGATAAAAAATTTAATGGCAGCAAATGTTTCCGTGTTGGATTCAGGGTTTACTCCTTTCTCTTCCCGGTAACCGGGCACTTCTTTTCCCTGCATCCATCCGCTTCCATATTGACCTCTCACTACTGATTTACGAACCTGTTCGGCTTCAAATTTTCTCATCGCATGCAGCACATCTACTTTGCGGCTGTGTATCTCACCGGCATTAAAATTATTCGGTGGTTCCATCGCAATCAAACACAACAACTGCAAAATATGATTTTGAATCATGTCCCTCATAGCGCCGGAAGTTTCATAATAACCACCCCGGCCTTCTACGCCTAATTGTTCAGTAACGGAGATCTGTACATGCTGAATATAATTCCTGTTCCACAATGGTTCTAAAATCGCATTCGCAAAACGGAAAGCTAAAATATTCTGCACGGTTTCTTTGCCGAGGTAATGATCAATGCGGTAGATCTGTTCTTCTTTATAATTTTCATTCAGCAGTTTGTTCAATGCTTTGGCAGATTCCAAATCATGACCAAAAGGTTTTTCAATAACAATCCGGGTGTGTTCTCTCTGTTCTGCCAGTTTGTTTTTTGCAATGTTTGCTGCAATTACCGGAAATAAATTTGGCGCTACGGCGAGGTAATGAATTACATAAGGCTTGGCATTCCATTCGGTTTCAAAACCAGTGATCTTCTTGCAAAAGCCAGCATAAGTTTCATAGTTATTTGAATCTGCTGCTTCATAAAAAATATGTGCAGAAAAAGCAGCCCATTTGTCGTCTGCAGCTTTTCCGCTCCTTGAATTTTGGTTAACACCTTCCAGTAATTTCTCCCGGAATGCTTCATTTGTAAATTCCGTTCTTCCTGTGCCGATGATGGCAAATTGTTCCGGCATCCAGTCATCTAAAAAAAGATTGTACAATGCTGGTACCAGTTTGCGCCAGCACAAGTCTCCGGTAGCGCCATAAATAATAAATATGGTGGGCTGTGATTTTATTGCTCTCAATTTGTAATGATTTTTATGTTGGTTAAAATTTTTTGTTACAGGCTTAATTTCTTTGTTCAACATTGTTGTGTCACTCACTTTTACTGAATACCATTACTCAACTTTGTCCACATTATCTCTGGCCTCACCCTCCTTCTCCCTCTCCATACTTCGGCTACGCTCAGTAGAGAGGGAGCGGTACTTCGTACCATTTCCAATCATTTTATCTTCCACCTTTTTCTTTTTGTTCTTTAATCAGCAACGGCCTCATCCTCTTATCCTTCTCCGAAGGAGAAGGACGGTACTTTATACCTTCCCCAAACATTTCATCTTCCACATCTTCATTTGATCTTTAATTAACAATACTACAACCACTCTAACTTTTTCAGCAAACACTTTTAAATCGTGAGCTCTTCTTAAGCCCCTCCTTTGGAGGGGTTGGGGAGGCCGTTCTCTTTGGAGGGATTTAGAGGGGGCTCCACTCTGTATGAAACACGCCTTCCTTTCCAATCAACTCATAAGTATGTGCCCCAAAATAATCTCTCTGTGCCTGTATTAAATTGGAAGCAGATGATCCATTTCTTACCGCATCAAAGTAACTCAACGCACTGGCATATGCAGGAACAGAAATGCCTGCGGTAATATTTTTTACTACTACCTCTCTTGCAGCAGGAGTAATTTGTTGTATGATTTTTTGAACCGCTGCATCCAGTAATAAATGCTCCAGTGCCGGATTTGTTTGATAGGCTTTATAAATATTTTCAAGAAAGCCGGCCCGGATGATGCAGCCGCCACGCCAGATCCTGGCAATTTCATCCAGCTTTAAATTGTATTCATACACCGCAGATGCTTTTGACAGCAAGTGCATGCCCTGTGCATAAATGTTGATCATGGAAAAATAGTAAGCATCTTCCAGTGTTGCTATCATTTCATCTGTATTAGATATCTGAGCATTCGTATCAGTTTTATAAGCTGTATCTGCAGCAGTTCTAAGGGATTTATATTTTGACAGGTCTCTCATCGCCACAGCCAGGTCAATGGTGTGTATCGGTAATTCAAGATCGGTGGAAATTTGTGTGGTCCATTTTCCGGTACCTTTTGATTTGGCTTCATCTTTTATCTGGTCAACCAAATAACTGCCATCAGGATTCTGATAAGCAAAAATATCCGCTGTAATTTCCAGTAAGTAAGATTTTAATTTGCCTTCGTTCCATTTAGCAAATACAGTTTGGATTTTTTTATTATCCAGTTGTAAACTTTTTTTCAATATCTCATAGGTATCAGCAATCAGTTGCATCAAAGCATATTCAATTCCGTTGTGGACCATCTTTACAAAATGACCGGATGCACCCGGGCCAATATAAGTAACACAAGGTTCGCCATTTACTTTTGCAGCGATGGCTTCAATGATGGGTTGTACATATTTATAAGCTGTTGTATCTCCACCGGGCATCATACTGGGGCCTCTTCTTGCACCTTCTTCGCCACCGGAAACTCCCATGCCGAAAAAGTGAAGGCCAATTTCTTCTAATCGTTTTACCCTTGCCGTTGTATCCGTAAAATGTGAATTGCCGCCGTCAATAATAATATCTCCTTTTGATAACAAAGGCCGCAGTTCATCAATTACAGCATCTACAATTTTACCTGCAGGCACCAGCATCATAATTACTTTAGGCGTTTGCAAACTCTCAACAAAATCCTTTGCCGAAGAAAAACCTTTTACATCTTTACCTTCTCCTTCTTTTTCCAGCAATGTTATTTTAGCTGCATCTTTATCATGCCCCGCCACTGCAAAACCATGATCGGCCATATTTAATAAAAGATTGCGGCCCATGGTGCCCAGCCCAATCATTCCCAAACGGAATTTTTCAATACCCATAATTATTTTATTTTTCGTTCTGTTTATTATTTCAATTTAGTGCATTTAGCGGATGCTGTTTTTACTAAAGCAGGAATTAACCATTTGTTTTTTCTAAAGCAATTACTTTATTTAATCTCCTCAGATATTTTTCACCACCAGAAAATTTTGATTTCAGGAAAACCTCAACCAACTCTTTAGCAACAGCCATGCCGGTAATACGGCCGCCCAAACAAAGCAAATTCATATCATCATCTTCCACACCCTGGTGAGCAGAAAAATAATCGTTGATCAATGAAGCTCTCACGCCTGCAATTTTATTGGCCACAATGGCTGCACCCACACCGCTTCCGCAAATGGCGAGGCCTCTTTCTACTTGCTTTTCAGCTACTGCTTTTGCTAATGGAATGATGTAGTCAGGATAATCATCCAGGTCATTTTTTTCATGAGCGCCAAAGTCCACTACTTCATATTGCAGCAATAAAAGAAATTCATGAATGATATTTTTTAATTCAAATCCGCCATGATCTGCAGCAATTCCTATTTTCATAAATTATTGTATTAGCTAAACATCAATCGAATCATTCCATAACCGGGCGCCACCTTTGATGCCATCTTTATTTGACACAATGGAGATATTTTTTGCAAGCTGAAAAGTTAAAAAATCAGCATTGCCTCCACTGATATACAAATGATCATAATTAAATACTGTTACTAAAATACCCAGCACTTTTTGCATTCTTTTTTTCCATTCTTTTTTTCCAATTTTTATCAGTTTTGCTTCGCCAATATAATCATCGTAATCTCTTTTACCATTCAGCGGATGATGGGCCAGCTCTATATGTGGTAGTAGTTTTCCATCCATTAAAAAAGCACTTCCAAAGCCAGTGCCCAATGTTATTACTATTTCAAAACCTTTTCCTTTTGCCACACCCAGTCCCTGCAAGTCTGCATCGTTTACAAGACGCACCGGCTTTTTAAAGATGGTGGAAAGTTTTTTAGCCAGTTGAGTCTTTGCCCAACCTTTACCCAAATTAGGAGCAGTATAAATAACACCGTTTTTTACATAGCCAGGAAAGCCAACAGAAATTTTATCGAATGCCGTAAACTGGCTAACCAATTTTTTAATGGCTGCTATTACTGCTGCTGGTGTGGCGGGATTGGGAGTGGCTTCTTTTTTATAAGGCTCAATTATTTTTCCCTGGCTGTCGAGAACAGTGGCTTTTATATTTGAACCACCAATATCAATGGTTAATATTTTATTGCCTGTTTTTTTTATTATCTTTTTTTTGGGGATTGATGGAACAGCCATGGACAGTATTTTCTTTTAAAGATGAACACAAATTTACTGAAGGATTGTATAAGTATAGTCCAATAAATTTTTACTGCTGCTTGTTTGGATTGTGGACTTTAGCAACATTGCAGCGCTTTGCACTTTTTACTTCTTCAAATCTTTCAAAAACTGCGTAGGTGTTTTTCCAAACTCATTTTTAAATGCCTTGGTAAAATAAGATTGTGTCTGGATGCCCACACTGTACATCACTTCAATCAACTGCATATCTTCCTGTGTCATTAACTGTACTGCTTTTTTAAAACGGATGGTCCTGATAAAATCGTTGATTGACTGGCCGGTGATGTTTTTTATTTTGGTATAGAGCTTTGTTCTGCTCATACCCATTTGGGTACATACATAATCAACATCCATATCGGGATTGGATAAGTTGGCTTCAATGGCTGCAATCAGCTCATCTATAAAGGCTTTATCTTTTGCAGAATGCACCAGGTCTTTTACTTCTGCATGATGGTCTTTTAAATATCGTTCTTTCAGTTTTTGTTTCTGGCTAAGGATGTTGCGTATGTTGAGTTCCAGCAACAGTATGCTTAATGGTTTTGAAAAATAAAAATCAGCACCAGATGCCGTTCCTTCTATCCTCGATTCCATGGCATCTTTTGCGGTGAGCATAAAAAAGGGAATGTGGCTGGTATCAATATCTTCTTTTATCAGTTTGCAAAATTCAATCCCATTCATCACCGGCATCATTACATCGCTGATAATAATATCAGGGGATTCTTCTTTTGCTTTGTTAAATCCTTCCTGCCCGTTCGAAGCTTCAGAAATTTTATACCGGGGGCTTAAACTTTCTTTTAAAAAATTTCTTAACTCGTCGTTGTCATCCACCAGTAATAGATGGGGTGTTTGTTGTGGCGTTACAAGTATATTTCCTGCTTTTTTTTCTTCCGTAACAGGCGTATAATGCTCATATTTAGAATGGATACTTTCTAATCTTGCAGCACCTGTTTCTTTATTTTGTAGCCACCTTTCCTGCCTGCTGTAATCTTCTTTGCTTACAGGTATGGCAATAATAATTTCTGTGCCTTTATTTCTTTCGCTGTACACACGGATATTTCCTTTGTGCAATAAGGTAAGGCTTTTTACAAAAGCCAACCCAATGCCTGAACCTAAATGGGAATCTGATATTTTGTAATACCGTTCAAAAAGATAGGTGATGGATTCTTCGGAAATACCAATGCCGTTATCTGCTACTTTCAGGTAGATATATCTTTTTGCACTGTAGTCATTTTTTACCAGCAGTTCATTTTCAAAGGAGGGTTTAAAATAATCCAGCGACTCCAGTGCCTCCAGCGTAACCGTTCCATTTTCGGCGGTGTATTTAAAAGAGTTACTAACCAGATTAATAATAATCTTTTCCAGCACCTGCCTGTCGAACCAGGTTTCTTTTATGGCTTCCGGTGCTTTGATGGTAAACTGTATATTTTTTTGAATGGCTATTTCGCTAAACTCTTCTGCAATTTCATCTAAAAATAAACCAAGGTTACCAGGCATTACATTTAAGTGCAGCGCACCCGATTCTGATTTTCTAAAATCCATCAGTTCATTAATCAGGCTGAGCAGGCGGCCTGCATTGCGTTGTATTACTTTGTAGTAATGATTAAATTCAGACCTGCTATCTTCCTGCTGCAATTTTTCTACCGGACCCAGTATCAATGAAAGCGGTGTACGAAATTCATGTGAAATATTAGTAAAAAATTGTAACTGCACCTGGTGCATTTCTTCTCTTTTTATTTCTTCCATTTTTTGCAGCTCCTGTTTTCTTCTTAGCTTATAAAGTTTTGCTATGCCTGCGGCAATTAATAAAAATACCATTAAACTGAACCACCAGGTATCCCAGAATGGAGGAGTAATAATAATGATTACAGCACGCCCTTGCTCGTTCCATACAACATCGTTATTACTGGCTTTTACCCTGAAAGTATATTTACCCGGACTCACATTAATATAAGTTGCTTTTCGTTCGTTGCCTGTATAATTCCAGTCTTTATCCCAGTTTTCTAATTTGTAAGCAAATTGATTATTTTCAGAAGCCGTATAATTTAAACCAGAGAAACCAAATGAAAAAGTAGATTGCTTATAGGAAAGAAGTATTTTATTTGTAAGACTGATGTCAGTTTCAAGCGGGGAGCCATTGCCTGGAAGTACCTTTTTGTTAAATAGTTGAAAGTCTGTAATGTATACCGGCGGAACAAAGGTGTTTGTTTTTATATTATCCGGATAAAATGTATTCATGCCATTCTCTCCTCCAAAAAACATTTGTCCATCCTTTGTTTTTAAATAAGCATTGGCTTCAAATTCGAGGCCTTGCAAACCATCCACTGTATTATATTTTTTAAATGCGAAATTTTCAGGATTAAACCGGGTAATACCGTTGGAGGTTGCTATCCAGAAATTACCCAGGTCATCTTCGGTAATTCCTTTTATAAATTCATCCGAAAGGCCGGCCTTGTCTGTATAAAGTGAAAAAGAATTGTGCTGGGGATTAAACAGGTATAGCCCTTTTTGTCCAATCCATAATCTACCCTTGCTATCAATAAATATAATGCGGAGATCAGGTACTTTTTCTTCCTTATCAAAATAGTGTGAAAAAACTTTTGTTACTGCATTAATACAATTTAACCCTCCATCATCTGTTCCTGTCCAGATATTACCATCCTTATCCTCTCCAATGGACACGATATTATTGCCATATAATTTGCTTTTATTATCCGGTGAATTTATTATCCGTGTAAATTGTTTTGTTTTTCTATCAAGCAAATTAAGGCCGCCATAATAAGTGGCTACCCACAGATTTTTTTTACTGTCTTCAAATATTTTTTGTATAAAATTGGAGCTGATAGAATGGCTGTCAGCAGGGTTATTAATGAAACGGGTAAAGCTTTCGCTCTTTCTGTTGAAAAAGCTAAGCCCACCGCCCCAGGTTCCCACCCATAAATTCCCATCACTATCTTCGGTAATGCCAAGTACCTCATTAGAGCCTATTGTTGTTGGGTTGTAGGGGTCGTATTTATAATGATGAAAGATATTCTTCTTCCGGTCAAATAAATTTAAGCCCCCGCCATCAGTGCCTATCCACAAATTACCTTTACTGTCTTCAAAAAAAGCTTTTACATTATTATAGCTTAAACTGTTTGGTTGCAACTGCTGCCGGTACAAAGTAAATTTTTCTGTGTTGGGCATGTATAAGTTAACGCCGCCACGGTGGGTGCCAGCCCAAAGGTTACCCTGGTTATCCTGAAACAAAGCAGATACTGTTCTTTGCGATAAACTGAAAATATTATCCGGCTCATTCTGGTAATGAAAAAAGCTGTTGGTTGTTTCATTAAAAAGTTCTAAACCGCCATTTACGCTGCCAATCCATACACTACCTGCTTTATCAACCAGTATGCTCCTTACAAGGTTATTTGATAAAGAAGCAGGGTCTTTTTCCTGATGCTGGTATGTTATAAAGCTATTTTTTGTGTAATTAAATACTATCACGCCATTGTCTTCAGTGCCTAACCACAAATTTCCTTTCCTGTCTTCACTTATAATATTGATAGCATTATTCGTTTTATCATTATTGATTAAATTTCTGTACAATTCGAAGTAGCCTGTTTCCGGATAAAAAATATTGAGTCCATTTTTAGTAGCTATCCAAAAATTATCCTGCTTATCTAAGTACAGGTAATTTACATTATCGCTACTGAGGCTGTTGTTTTTTTCAGGCTCGTTTTTAAAGTGGGTAAAAAATTTTTCTCTAACATTGTACAAATTGATACCGCCACCCAAAGTGCTTATCCATAAGTTTCCTTTTTTGTCTTCGGTGATACAACTGATTTGGTTATTGCTGATAGTTTTTGCATTAGAAGGGTCGTGCATAAACCGTGTAAAATTATTGGCCGCCGCATTAAACCTGTTCAGGCCATTGATAGTACCCACCCATAAATGCTGTTCCCTGTCTTCATATATAGATTGTATGTAATTATCGCTGATGCTGTTACTATCTTTTCCATTGTTGCGGTATACAATTATCTGGTAACCATCATATCGGTTCAAACCATCACGGGTGCCAAACCATATAAACCCTCTCTTATCCTGAAATATAGTTTCGATGGTTGTGTTTGACAAACCCTGTTCATTGGTAATATGTTTAAATTTAAGTGTGGGTGCCTGTGCTGTTACAAAGCCCGGGCAGGCAGCAATCAAACAGCAGCAAACAACAAATAAATAATATTTTGTACTAAACATAGGCTGATATGAAACAAAGCAACAGTAAGCTTGGGTAAAACTGAAAGTAAAGATACCCCAAAGCAGTAAGGCCAGCAAGCATTTACAGTATAAGATAAGACGATTTGAAACAAAAATAAGCTGAAAGGGATAAGTCACTGGCAGGGAGAAAAGCTAATTTTGCATCCTTTACTATTTGAAAAGTATAACCCGGTGTGCGGTGAATTTTTCATAAGTAATTTATGTGTTTAATTATGTTTTTATTTTTCATTTTTGGAGCAATTGGGGTCATTTCTGTGACCTTCTAAAATATTAATAAGATTTTTTGTTCTTAAAAGTATGAAACATAATTATTTTTGAAAAAAAATTAGTCAACCGCACAACAGGAAAGTATATATTAGAAACACTGTAAAACTGCTTAAAATGAAAAAACGATTACGGCCAGTTGGCTTGTTCTTATTTGCTATTGCCATCTCCGGCATCAGCCTTGCCCAGCAAAAAACCGTTACAGGAAAAGTAGTTGATGCCGAAGGCAAACCACTCAACGGTGTTACTGTTTCCGTTAAGAAAAAAAAGACTGCTGCCGCTACCAATCAAACCGGCAACTTTAGTATTCCTGCAGATAGGGGAGATATTTTGTCTTTCACTTTTATTGGCTACGCCGGTTATGAAGAAGCGGTAACTGCTATCAGCACCTTAAACATCACTTTAAAATCAGCCGTTGGTAATTTGAATGAAGTGGTGGTAATTGGCTACGGTACTTCCCGGAAAAAAGATTTAACAGGTGCAGTCGCTACCATTACAGCAAAAGATTTTCAAACGGGGGTTATCAGCACGCCAGAACAATTAATTGCCGGTAAAATACCCGGTGTATCCATCATTTCAAACAGTGGCCAGCCTGGTGCAGGCAGTACTATCCGTATCCGTGGCGGTTCTTCCCTCAGTGCCAGCAACAGCCCTTTGATAGTAATTGATGGGGTTCCTTTAGATAACGAGGGGGTTTCCGGTGCCACCAATGGATTGAGTTTTATCAACCCAAATGATGTGGAATCTTTTACGGTACTAAAAGATGCTTCGGCTGCTGCCATTTATGGTACCAGGGCATCTAATGGCGTTATTATTATTACTACTAAAAAGGGGAAAAGTGGTGGCTTGAGGGTAAATTTTAGTTCTGTCAATTCTATGTCCACCATTATAAAAAAAGTAGATGTTTTAAGTCCAGCTCAGTTCAGGGCAATCGTAAATGAAAAAGGTACAGCCGCACAAATAGCCATGATGGGAGCTGCCAATACCAACTGGCAGGATTTGATTTATCAAAATGCTTTTTCTACCGATAATAATTTAAGCATCAGTGGTGGGGTAAAGGGTTTGCCTTACCGGTTGTCTTTCGGTTTTCAAAACCAAAATGGTATTTTAAAAACAGACAAACTGCAAAGGACTTCACTTGCCCTTGTACTGAACCCAACCTTTTTTGACAATCATTTAAAAGTGGATATCAATCTAAAAGGCAGTATCCAGAAAACAAGGTTTGCTAATACGGGTGCCATCGGCGGGGCCATTAGTTTTGACCCCACACAACCTGTTTATGCCAGTGTAAAAAAAGAAAGGTTTGGTGGTTATTATGAATGGTTGGATGCAGCCAGTGCAACAGGTTTAACCAACCTGGCAGGCCGCAACCCACTGGGTTTGCTGGAGCAGCGTTTTGATGAAAGCAGCCCACAAAGAAGTATCGGCAACATACAGTTTGATTACAAGTTTCATTTTTTGCCTGAGCTAAGGGCCAACCTTAATTTGGGATACGATGTTTCTAAAGGAACAGGCAGCGTTTATGTTTCAGATAGTGCAGCTTCGGGTTATTTGGCAGGTGGTGTAGGGGGCTCCAACAACAGCTACAAACAAACCAGGCAGAATACCGTGTTTGAATTTTATCTAAACTATACCAAAGAATTAAAATCAATTAAAAGCAAATTTGATGTATTGGCTGGTTATTCCTATAATAATTATCTTACTACCAATTATAATTATGCAAGCTATAATGCAAGGGGTATTAAATATCCAAATACTGACCCGTCATTTCCATTCAATAAACCGGAGAATACTTTGCTTTCCTTCTTTGGGCGTGCCAATTATGCTTTTAGAGACCGCTATTTTTTAACCGCTACTTTACGCCGTGATGGTTCCTCCCGTTTTTCACCCGAAAATAAATGGGGGCTTTTTCCTTCTGTTGCACTTGCATGGAATGTAAAGGATGAAAAATTCCTTGCAGGCAGTACTGTTTTTTCTGCGTTCAAGCTCCGTGCAGGTTATGGTATTACCGGCCAGCAGGATGGCATTGGTAATTATGATTTTCGGTCTTTTTATGCCCTTAGTTCTGCCAATGCAGCGTACCAGTTTGGTGATGAATATTTGCAGGGATACCGGCCCGGCGGTTTTTATGCCAACAGAAAATGGGAAGAAACAGCCACCTCAAACCTTGCACTGGATTATGGTTTCTTGAACAACCGCATCACCGGCAGTGTGGATTTTTATTACAAGAAAACAAAAGACCTGCTGAATAATATTCCACAACCTGCATCTACCAATTTTACCGCTTTTATTATTGCCAATGTGGGAGACATGGAAAATAAAGGGGTAGAGTTCAGCATCAATACACAACCCATCCGCAAAACCAATCTCACCTGGAATGTTGATTTTAATATTACTTACAATAAAAATACTATCACCAATCTTACCGTGCTGCCAAGGGATAAAAATTATCCCGGTTTCCCCAGTGGAAATATTGCCGGTGGCATCGGCGGACAGTTTGCATTGATCAATGCAGTTGATTTTAGCAAGAACACTTTTAATTTATACAAACAGGTGTATGATGAATCAGGCAAACCCATTGAAGGTTTCTTTGAAGATAAAAACAGGGATGGCATCATCAACCAGGATGATTTATATAAAAATAAAAATGCCGATCCCAAAGTATTTATGGGTTTCAGCACCGGTGTTACTTACAAAAAATGGAGTGCAGGTTTCGTGCTGAGGGCATCTGTTGGCAATTATGTTTATAACAACAACTACAGTCAGTCTGGCATTTTAAACCAGATAACCGGCAACTCAGTTTTATACAATGCTTCTGTTAATTACCTGGCAACAGGTTTTGTTGGCAACAGCCAGGAATTGCTGAGTGATTATTACATCCAGAATGCTTCTTTCCTGCGGATGGATAATTTTAATATCGGCTGCAACCTCGGTAAAATTATGCGGAACAGCGAAGCCAGCCTGCGGTTGAACGCCAGCATCCAGAATGTTTTTATAATCACAAAATATAAAGGGCTCGACCCTGAAGTAAGCAATGGGGTTGATAACAATTTGTATCCACGCCCCAGGGTTTTTTCATTGGGCCTCAACCTGGCTTTTTAATTCATGCTACAAAACTTTTTATGAAAAGAAATTATTTTAAAATATTATTAGCTGCCATTGCTGCAATGGTTACCATTTCAGCCTGCACTAAAAAATTAGAACTGCTGCCCACCAATGACATCACGGCTGAAACAGTGTATAAAACCCCGGAAGGTTACCGGCAATCGCTGGCCAAAGTATATGCTGCCTTTGCACTTACAGGAAACACTGGCGGCACGGGCAGCCCGGATGTGCCCCCGCAAATTATTTCTGATGAAGGCAATTCTGATTTTTTAAGATTGTACTGGAACCTGCAGGAACTCACCACCGATGAAGCCGCATGGACATGGCAGAATGATGGTGGCGTAAGGGGATTAAAAGAAATGAGCTGGTCATCTGTTAACCCAATTATCAATGGTGTTTATTACAGGTCTTTTTTTCAAATCACCCTCTGCAATAATTTTATCATCCAGGCATCTGATGAAAATTTAAGCAGCAGGGGTATTACTGGAACGGATGCAGATAATATCCGTAAATACAAAGCAGAGGCAAGGTTCCTCAGGGCTTACCAGTACTGGCTGCTGATGGATTTGTTTGGCAATCCGCCATTTGCTACAGAAGCAGATGTGATTGGCTCCGGTTTTTTACCAAAGCAAATAAGCCGCAAAGATTTATTTACTTATATAGAAACTGAATTAAAGGCAATTGAAACCGAATTGATTGCTCCGGGGCAAAACCAATATCCACGGGCAGAGCAGTCTGCAGCCTGGGCTTTGCTTGCAAGGATGTACCTGAACGCAGAAGTATATACCGGTACAGAAAAATATGGCGATGCCATTACTTATTGCAATAAAATAAAAGCCGCCGGGTATGCACTGCATCCAAATTACAGGGAACTAACGATAGCGGATAATCACCTAAATACAGATGAAAATATTTTTACCATTGCGTATGATGCCACCTACACACAAAACTGGGGCGGCACCACATATTTAACACACGGCCCTGCTGCCGTTCCGGGGGATATATCTGGTACAAGTGGTAACTGGGGCGGCCTGCGGCATTCACAAAACTTTGTTGATTTATTTCCTGACCCATCTGGCAATACAGATACCAGGGCGCAGTTTTATACAGTGGGGCAAACTAAAGTGATGACTGATTTGTACAAAGGCACCGATGGTTATTCATCCACCAAGTTCAGGAATAAAACAAGGACGGGTGAGGCTGCACCTCATGCAGACCCTGGCGGTAACTGGGTGGATATTGATTTCCCTATTTTTCGTTTGGCAGAGATTAATCTTATTTATGCGGAAGCGGCCTTGCGGGGCGGTGCAGGCGGCGATGTGAATACGGCATTAAATTATGTGAACGATTTACGCAGCAGGGCTTATAATAATACCACCGGCAATATCACAGCAGGGCAGTTAACACTGGATTTTATACTGGATGAAAGAGGACGGGAATTATACTACGAAGCACAGCGGCGTACCGACCTTGTACGCTACAAAAAATTTACCACAGCAGCATACCTGTGGGCCTGGAAGGGTGGCGTGGCGCAGGGTACAGCCGTGGATGATAAGTACAATATTTTCCCACTGCCATCCACCGATCTTTCATCAAACCCCAACCTTACACAAAATGCAGGGTATTAATTTTTTAAGAATTAAATCATTCAATATGCAAAAGATAACACAACTACTATTTGCTTTTTTATTGATAGCCGCCGCTTTATTTTCCTGCAAAAAAACAGAAGATAGAGTGATTTACAAAGGAGGCACCACACCGCTGTTAGCAGGCAGTACGGCTGATGTAAGGTTAGAAGCAGGTGAAGAAGCAAACACCGCCATTAAATTTACCTGGACCAATCCTGATTATTTATTAACTACCGGGGCAAGTTCGCAAGATGTAAATTACCTGCTGGAAATTGATACCGCAGGAACCAATTTTGGAAGCAGCAAAAAATTGTCTGTAAGTGTTGCCAAAGATTTATCCAAACAATATACCGTAGGCGAATTGAATTCCATTTTGGGAAATGTAATGCTGCTGCAGTTGAACCCACGGCGCATCTACAATATGGAAGCAAGACTTACTTCCACTGTTGCTGGTGGTGGCGCTAAACTTACTTCCAGTGTTTTTGCATTTACCGTAAAACCTTTTCCCCCACCTCCAAAAGTACCGGTGCCTGCGGCAGGTACATTATGGGTTACAGGTGATGCGTTTGCATCTGGCTGGAGCAACCCGTTGGGCAACCCTTATAATGTAAGCCAGAAATTTACAATGCTGCCTTCCGGCACAGATTATGAACTGGTGGTAAATATGAATGCTGCCGGTACTTATAAACTGATACAGGTACAGGGCGACTGGAGTACCCAATACCACATGATAGATGGAGGCACTGCATCAGGCGGTTCATTTGATTACGGCGATGCAAACCCTGCTTTTCCTGCACCGGCAGTAGCAGGCAGTTATAAACTCTCTTTTAATTTCCAGGTAGGTACGTTTACGGTAGTAAAACAATAAACCATAAAACTTTAGTAAAATGAAAATCATATTTAAAATATTGCTGTTCGTCCTTACATCAGGGTTTGTTTTTACTGCCTGCGATAAAAAAGATGAACTGCCTTTCTATGAACCCGCTGCTGCTGCTTCCGTTTTGAGCAGCTCTGCTGCAAGCATTGCTCCACTGCCGGCAGATTCTAATAATGCAGCCGTAACTTTTTCGTGGACCATGCCAAAGTATGCAACCGATTCTGCCAGTATTAAATACATTATTGAAATAGATTCTGCAGGCAGGAACTTTTCAAATGCCGTGGCAAAAACAATTAACGGGGCATTAAATGTTACGTTTACTGCCAAAGAATTAAATACTATTTTATTAGGTTTTGGTTTTGCCTTTAATACGCCTTACGATGTAGAGGTGAGGGTTATTGCTTCCTATGCCAACAACAACCAGTTGGTTAAATCAAATACCATTAACATTAATGCCACGCCCTACAAAACACCACCCAAAGTGGCACTGCCTGCTTCAGGAAAATTATTTATTGTAGGCAATGCCACAGCAGGCGGTAATGCAACTGGCTGGAACAATCCGGTGCCTGTGCCCACACAGGAATTTTCAAGGTTAGATGAAACTACTTTTGCCGGTGTATTTTATTTGAATGCTGGAAATACTTACCTGCTGCTTCCTGTCAATGGAAGCTGGGATATTAAGTTTGGCGGTACCGGTAACAACAATGCCAACAATGTGGATGGCGATAATTTTAAACTGGCAGGCAGTGATTTAAAAGCCCCTGCAGTAAATGGGATGTATAAAATAATTATTGATTTTCAGAGTGGGAAATTTACCACTACGCCGTATGAAGGAACGTTGGCTACAGATTTATTTATTGTAGGCAATGCCACACCCGGAGGAGATGCAAGTGGTTGGAATAATCCTGTGCCCGTGCCATCACAACAATTCACCAGGGTAAATGCTTCTTTATTTGAACTGACCATACCGCTTATTGCAAACAAAACATTTTTATTATTACCGGTTAATGGAAGCTGGGACCATAAGTATGGAGGTTTGGGAAATAATAATTCTAACAATGTAAGCGGCGATGATTTCAAATACGATGGTACAGATTTAAAAGCGCCTGCAGAAGATGGAACTTACAAAATTTCAATAAATTTTGCAGGGAGCAATGCTGCCGGTGCATCCGGCAGGTTTACTGTGGTGAAGCAATAATGGTAAATTGCAGGGTGAATTATTGATAACAAATAATGAGGTGAGTAAACCTCAGTTTTAATAAAGATACCTGATGAAAAAGAACATTATAATTGTATTGCTGATTGTTACTTTTAGTGCCTGTAAAAAAAGTAATACTAATCCACCAGTTCCTGTGCCTGTTCCCACCCCGGCTAATTTTGCAAAGGGTGCAGATATAAGCTGGGTTACACAAATGGAAAGTGCCGGATTAAAATTTTATAATGCAGCCGGTACACAAACTGAATGTATGGGTCTGATGAAATCTATTGGTATAAATACCATTAGACTAAGGGTGTGGGTTAATCCTTCGCCTGCATGGAACAATACCGCCGATGTAGTTGCAAAAGCAATCCGTGCAAAAAATCTTGGTCTGCGTATTATGATAGATTTTCATTACAGCGATACCTGGGCCGACCCTGGCCACCAAACAAAACCTGCGGCATGGGCAGGGCAGGATGTTGCTGCATTAAAAACTTCATTGGCCAATCATACAACAGCAGTGCTTACTGAATTAAAGAATAATAATGTTACACCGGAGTGGGTGCAGGTGGGCAACGAAACCAATGATGGCATGTTGTGGCCGGAAGGAAAAGCATCCGCTAACATGAACAATTTTGCACAAATGATAAATGCAGGATATGATGCGGTGAAAGCGGTATTTCCTGCTGCAAAAGTAATAGTGCATGTTTCAAACGGATGGGACAATGCTTTATTCCGCTGGATGTTTGACGGGTTGCAATTGAATGGTGCAAAGTATGATGTAATCGGCATGTCGCTATATCCAACTACTGCTAACTGGGCTTCGGTAAATACTCAATGTTTAATAAATATGAACGACATGGTGGCAAGATACAGCAAGGAGGTAATGCTGGTGGAAGTGGGTATGCCATGGGATAATGCGGAGGTATGCAAATCTTTTTTAGCTGATATTAAAGTTAAAACAATTGCTGTTTCTAATGCTAAGGGTTTGGGAGTATTGTATTGGGAACCACAGGCATATAATAATTGGCAGGGCTATTCGCTGGGTGCTTTTGATAATTCCGGTAAACCCACAATTGCATTGAATGCTTTTCAATAAAAGTGGAATAATAAAAGGGATAAATAATTGTAGTAATTTCTTTTGATTTAGTAAGTATAATCAGTATTACAATACCAATTCCTTCGTTTTTACGAAGGAAATTTTTTGTGTATTTTAAAAAAGTATTTTTAATTCAACAGATAAAATGAAAAGCTTAAACAAATATCTTTTCTGCCTGGTAATAGCAGGTGCTATTTGGTTGCCCCAGGCTTTACTGTCGCAGCAGAAAAAAAATACCAATCTTGTTTATGCAGATAAAAAGGGAGTGCTGCGTTATACTTCCGGCAACACAGAAGTAGCTTTTTTTGGCGTTAATTATACAGCGCCATTTGCATATAGTTACCGTGCACATAAAGCATTGAAGGCAGATTTGGAAAAATCCATTCATAATGATGTGTACCACTTTGCCCGCCTGGGTTTAGATGCCTTCAGGGTGCATGTTTGGGATACAGAAATTACTGACACAGCCGGCAACCTTATTGAGAATGAACATTTGCGGCTGTTTGATTTTTTACTGGCCGAATTAAAAAAGCGGAACATTAAAACCATCATCACTCCCATCGCTTTTTGGGGAAATGGTTATCCTGAAAAAGATGAAAAAACACCGGGCTTTTCAAGAGTGTTTGGAAGAGGAAAGCTTACCACAAATGATACAGCCATCCGGGCGCAGGAAAATTACCTGCACCAATTTTTTGCCCATGTAAATCCATACACCCAACTTACCTACGTTACCGATCCAGATGTTATTGCGGTGGAATTAAATAATGAACCCAGCCATAGCGGCCCCAAAAGCGGTGTGACAAATTATATAAACCGTTTAGCTGCTGCTGTAAAAAGCGTCGGTTTTACAAAGCCACTTTACTATAATATCAGTCAATCTCCTTATTATGCTGATGCCGTTGCCAAAGCATCCGTAGATGGATTTAGTTTTCAATGGTATCCAACTGGCCTGGTGGCCAATCAGGAAGTAAAGGGAAACTTTTTACCAAATGTAGACCGTTATAGCATTCCTTATGATACAATTCCGGAGTACAGAAATAAAGCACGAATGGTGTATGAATTTGATGCAGCAGATGTGCTGAGATCATACATGTACCCTGCTATTGCAAAAAGTTTTAGGGAGGCGGGGTTTCAATGGGCCACACAATTTGCTTATGACCCTATGGCGCTGGCTTATGCCAATACGGAATATCAAACCCATTACCTTAATCTGGCTTATACTCCTTCAAAAGCAATAAGCCTGCTGATAGCTTCGGAAGTGTTTCATAAAGTACCAAGATTAAAAAATTATGGCAGCTATCCCGTTGACAGTGTATTTGATGCCTTTAGGGTCAGCTACAGAAATAGTTTGAGTGAAATGAATACCGATCAGAAATTTTATTACTCAAATAATACACAGACAAAACCGGTTAACAGTAGCAAGCTAACCGCAGTAGCAGGTGTGGGTAGTTCCCCGCTTGTGCAGTATGGTGGATCGGGCGCTTATTTTTTAGATAAAGTAGCAGAGGGTATTTGGCGGCTGGAAGTAATGCCCGACGCCATTCACATAAGAGACCCTTTTGAAAAAGCTTCGCCAAAAAAAGAGGTTACCCGCATTCAGTGGGATAACAATTTCATGCAGGTCATGTTGCCTGATCTGGGTTCTGGCTTTGGCATAAAAGCATTAAATGAAGGCAATACATTTTCAGCGAAGGTTGTTGCTGAAAGTTTTCAAATTGAGCCAGGCACTTACCTCCTGACAAGAACCGGAAAAAGCAGTTCTTCTCTTAAAAAAAATATAGGCGTTATTGGTTTAAATGAATTTGCGGCGCCAAAATCTTCTTCAACAGAAATGTTTTTACGCCACGAACCTTATGCAGAAGTGTCTGCAGGAAAATCCTTTATCATTCATGCAATTATTGCAGGCATTGATTCCGGCAGTGTAACAGTTCAAATAAGCCGTTTAGGGGATGACGGCTCAGGCGGAGGGCTGTCAAAGAACATTACTATGGTACGAAAAACCGCTGCGGATTATGAAGCAGAAGTGCCGGCAGATCTTGTTACACCCGGCATATTGAATTATAATATAGTGCTTCAAAAAGGAAATGAATTTGCTTCTTTTCCAGGTAATTTTAAACAAGATCCTGCTGACTGGGACAACTATAATTATGAAACATGGAAAACTTTTGTAGCTGCTGAAAATGGACAATTGGAAATATTTAACCCAACAATTGATAGGAATGCGCTTGTTTATCCGGGCTTTAAAAAGAATTTTCAATCCACATTTATTACAGGCGAAAAACCCGGACAGTTAATATTGAAATTGGCAGCCACAGAACTTTCAGGCGACCATATTATGGGCTTTCAATATTTTTTTGCAGATAAATTACAAGGAAGGATTACAGAAGCCGCATCATTTAATAAACTGATGATTAAAGCGAGGACATCAGAAACACAGCCGGTAAAAGCAAAAGTTACTTTAACCAATGCAGATGGTATTTCAGTATCTTCTTTCATTACACTCACCAATAATTTTCAGGATATAGAAGTGCATTTGGATAATCTTGTTCCTGATTCGGAATTGCTTATGCCAAGGCCCTACCCTGGTTTTATGGCTTTAAAATTTAATGGATCCGGTAACATCAATGCATTTAAATTATCCGAAATGGAGAAAATTGAAATAACGATAGGGTCAGCTATCCAGCCTGTAGAATTTATAAAACCTTATAGTATGGAAGTAGCATCTATATGGTTTCAAAAGAGCCAATAATTTTAAAAAAGCTTATCTAAATAAATTTTGTCCTGCAAACATTCCGGTATATTTTTTTTATTAGTTTGGCACTTAGTCTTCTTTTTAGTCACTGCTCAGAGGGCAGAAAAGCCAGTTGTAACAATTGAAGGTTTTAAAATTTAAAAGCTTATTTAAAATAAAATAGCATAAAATGAAAACACAGTTATTAAGGAAAGCAATGATAATCTGTTTGTTATTTACAGGTTTTATGGCAGCAGCCCAGCCAAAGGAAATTCCTTTATGGCCAAAAGGCGCTCCGGGTTCTGAAGGTAAAACGGAAAAAGAAAAAGTAAGGATTGCTGAAGGAGGTGATCATGTGATTTCCAATATCCACAATCCATCAATAACACCTTATATACCTTCTAAGGAAACAGCAACAGGTACAGCGGTTATTATTGCGCCGGGTGGTGGCCACAGCGAACTTTGGATTGACCATGAAGGTTACAGTCCTGCAAAATGGCTTAGTGACAGGGGCATTGCAGCATTTGTTTTAAAATACAGGCTGGCACGTGATTCAAATTCCACATACACTGTAGATAAAGATGAAGTGGCAGATATACAAAGGGCCATACGTTTGGTGCGAAGCCGCGCAAAAGAATGGGGTGTTGATACGTCAAGAATAGGCGTAATGGGCTTTTCAGCCGGAGGAGAATTAGCAGGTCTATCGGCTATGCGGTTTGATTATGGAAATGAAAATTCGGCTGATGCTGTGGATCGTGAAGGTTCCCGGCCTGCTTTCCAGGCTTTGATCTATCCCGGTAATTCATCCAGACTTGAGGTAGTAAAAAATGTACCTCCGTTATTTATCGTTGGCGGCTATAATGACAGGCCTGATATTGCTGAAGGTGTAGCCAGAGTTTATATTAAATACAAAGAGGCAGGTGTTTCTGCCGAACTGCATATTTATGCCAATGCCGGCCATGGCTTTGGAATGCGGCCAATCAATAAAGGAGCCCTAACTGGCTGGCCCGAAAGATTTACAGATTGGATGGATGATATGGGTTTCTTAAAAAAAAGAATGTATTGAGTTATAAAAATATTATTTATGAAAACTAAATTTTTGATTCCTGATGAATTCTATTATCCACAATGGCATGGTACATCGGGTAGTCTTAAAGATAATTTAACTTATTTGTCAAAAAGATATAAACAGGAAGTTATAGTAGCCGGGTACACCGAACATAAACGTGAAGTAAATGACATCGTTTTCAACCTTCCTGGTAATAAAGGAAAAGGAACCTGCATTGGGGAACCTCTCAATACAAGGGAATACTTTATAGATATGGAAGGAAAGACAAATGATCTAATTAATATCTACCAGAAAGTGGCAAAATAATATAACATCAAAAAATTTTAAACATGAATATACAAGTAATGCTAAGAAGTGTTTTATGTGTTTTGGTTCTTTCGGGGTTATTAATAAATGCTTCTGCACAGCAAAAGCAAATATTTAATAGCAACTGGGAGTTTGTTAAGGATATTGATACCGTTTTCTCTAATGACCTGCTGGTGAAAAATAACCAAATAAAATGGGAGAAAGTTTCATTGCCTCATACTGCAAATATTGAACCTGTCGAAAAAACCAGGCAGCAATGGCAGGGGATTTGTTTTTACAGGAAATTCTTTTCCATTCCTGCTTCGCATAAAGGAAAACATATAGCGATACAGTTTGACGCTGCCATGCAGGAAGCGGATGTTTATCTGAACGGCGAACATATATTTAATCATAAAGGGGGCTACCTGCCTTTTTATATGGATGTTTCAAATTCTGTAAAGTTCGGTGCGGAAAATAGTCTTGTAATAAAATTAGATAACCGCAATAATCCTTTGTTTCCACCGGGGAAACCTTTGAAAGACCTTGATTTTAATTATTACAGTGGAATTTACAGGGATGCCTGGCTGATTGTAAAAGATAAATTGCATATCTCCAATGCAGTTGCTGCCAACACAAAAGCTGGAGGTGGCGTATTTATTCATTATGAAAAGGTAAATAATAAACCCGTCAAACTGACTGTGCGAACAGATGTGCAAAATGATTTCAATGAGCAAAAAAATGCGCAGATCAGAATAATAATTAAAGATAAATTGGGGAATACCATTGCTCAATCATTATCAAAAAATGAAATGGTTGAAAAAGATGGTTCCAAAACATTTACGAAAATATTTTCTTTTGATAATCTTAAATTATGGTCACCTGATGATCCTTACCTGTACCAGCTTTCGGTTTACCTGTTGCAAAATGGACAAGTGATAGATAAGGAAATGGTAAAAACGGGTATGAAATCCGTTCGTTTTGAAGCAGGGGCATTTTACCTGAATGAAAAAAAAATAAAGATCCGGGGAACTAACAGAAACCAGGAATATCCTTACATTGGAAATTCCGCATCTGATAATGCTCAATACCGGGATGCATGGAAAATAAAGCAAGCCGGATTTAATTTCGTTCGTTCTTCTCACTATCCGCAATCGCCTGCTTATTTGGATGCATGCGATGAACTGGGCATCATGGTTATGGATGCCATTCCCGGCTGGCAGTTTGTTGGCAATGAAATTTTCAAAGAAAATAGTTTTCAAGACATCTGTGATATGATCAGGAGGGACAGGAACCATCCTTCTATAATCCTATGGGAAG
>JAYVLZ010000030.1:0-27200 GCA_043759175.1 Chitinophagaceae bacterium
TGTTAAAAGAAAAACAAACGGCTGCAGGAAAAACAAAGGATGAAGCCATCATGTTGCTGAGCCATAAAGAGGCGCTTGATTTTATTATTGCCAACCCCAATTATGTTTCGCTCCTCAGTGTTTCCGTTATTGAAGATATTCACAGCCTTTTGATAAAAGGTCTGGCTGTTGACAGGAATATCCAAAAACGCAGGGTGGGTATTTCTGGTACCAATTATATACCATTAGACAACGAGTTTCAAATAAAAGAGGCATTAGTAAATGTGTGTACGCTGGTTAACCAGCAACAAAATATTTTTACCAAGGCTTTACTGCTGTTGGTGCTGATATCATACATACAGCCATTTGCAGATGGCAATAAAAGAACTGCCCGGATCATCAGCAATGCTGTACTGATGCATCATCATTATTGCCCTATCTCTTTCAGAACAGTGGATGCTGTGGAATACAAAAAGGCAATGCTGATATTTTATGAGCAAAACAATATCACTCCCATTAAAGAGATTTTTATCAGCCAGTTTGAGTTTGCAGTGAAGACATATTTTTAAGATTCTCTGCCTATGTATGCTTACGCCGGTATTTATTCACTACAATACCGCAGGAATACGATTGGGATGTTACCAGCTCATAACTATGTTTACTGGTAAATATTTTCCTGCCTTCACCAATGGCAGTGGGATTAATGAATAAGTACAACTCATCGATCAAACCGTTTTTGATAAGGGAAGCAACAAAGCCTGCACCACCATACACGATGATGTCTTTTCCCTGCATGGATTTTAACTGTGTTACCGCCTCCACCAGGTCTCCATTTTCCACCACGGTATTTTTACCTTTTACACTGTTTAGCTTTTTACTGAAGACGATCTTGGGCGTATCAACAAAAATTTTGGCAGCTTCCAGTTCCGGACCTTCATTGCTGTTTACAACGCCTTCCCAATGTGTAGTAAATCCATCCACCATGCCACTGCCCATAATGATGGTATCAAAAGAATTGGTCAATACCCAGGCATCTTCCTGGAGTTTTTCATCCCAGTTCCAAACCATCCAATCCAGTTCCCCATTCAATCCGCAAACAAAACCATCCAGGCTCATCTGCATTTGCAATTTTAATTTTCTCATTGTTTTAATGGTTGATGTGATCATTGTTTTTACTGTACAAAGATGAACTGTTGTAACAGGAATGCAAAGGTGTTACCACGACAATTGCAGCGGTGGATTGTGACAAGAGTAATGCTTTGTTTATTTATTCTTTTTGAAAAATATTTGGATGATGTGTGCTGGATAGGCGGTGGTTTTCGAAAGCGTACTCCTGAACTTAAAAAACTGGTTATGGCGAAACCCCGGCGTAGAAAAGTGTTTTAATGTTTAGACTTCCAAAGGTTGAGATAAGAGTGGCTGCCTTTTATTGCAAGAGACCTTCAACGTCGGGGTTCCATGTAAGAGTTTTTTCTTCGATGCAGTAAACTATGGAAACCCCGCCGAGACGAATTTTTAACAATAACGGCCATCAATGATATTCGCCGGCATAAAACTGCTGCCGTTATCTGTGGTTCTGTTGTTTAGAAAGTAAGTTAAGGATAAATCAAAAAAGCACCCCGTTTCCGTGATGCTTCATTACTAAAACAAAACTTGCTTATATTAGAAAAAAACTCCGTGGTTAAAAATGCCAGCGCACAAAAGCCTCCATCGCTGCATATTCGGCAAGGCCGAGTTTATTGTACAGCTCTGCAGTAGTCCGGTTGCGGTCTTCGGCACTCTGCCAGAACTCCCGGCTGTCTGCACCCTGGAACACCACGCCGTCTTTCTGGCGCTGGTGTTTGAAAATACCATTGCGTTTTTTCAATATCTGGCCGGGGCGCAAAAAAAATTCCGGTATAGAAATACCGGAATACTTTCATTAACGATTATTATCGTTTACCATAGACTAAAACTGCGTTTAATATTCTGCTGATAATCCAAATATTGGTTTACGGGTTTGCCATTGGCCCTTAGTGAAATCTGGTATTGGCTGCAGGGTACCACCTTCTGCAATTGATTTTTCGCTCAGTGGTGTAATGGCGTACCAGGTGGCCAGGTCGTACACATCCAATGGAAACTCCACGCCACGTTTGATGCTTTCAATAAAAGCATTGTCCACAAAAAAATCCATTCCGCCGTGGCCGGAGTTGGCCGCATCTTTTTCATACCGCTTCCACAATGGGTGATCCATTTTTTGCATAAATTTTTCGGGGTTGTCCCAGGTATGTTTTTCGCTGATGTTGTCAATATGCATCATGCCTTTGTCAAACTCTCCTTCGTGATGTTCCTGCCAGATACCATCGGTGCCCTGTACACGAAAACCTAAATTATAGGGCCTGGGGGAGCAGGTGTCTAATGTTAACACAATGGTTTCGCCATTGGCAGTTTGCAATTGAGTAGTTACAATATCTCCCTGCTTGAATTTTAATTTTGCATTGGGGTGATCGGGACCTCCTTTGGGATGATTTTTTATGTAGCGGTTTAATCCTTTTGTTTTGGTGGCAATGGAAGACAACGTAGTTAAACGGTTTCCCCTTTGCAGATCGATCATAGTTGCAACAGGACCCAAACTGTGTGTTGGATAATTTTCCCCATTTCTATCAACATAATGTTGGGTACGCCATTTGGCTTCGCTGAAAGCTTTTTCGCCAAACTCAACACCGCTGCCATGCTGGGTTCCATCATTAAATAATACTTCCCGTAAATCATGCTGGTAGCCGCCCTGCAAATGCAGCACTTCCCCAAACAAACCTTTCTTTACCATATTGTGTACCGCCATGATATCCCTGCGGTAGCAAACATTTTCCAGCGGCATAATGGGCACTTTTGTTTTTTCATGGGTGTTCACAAAATCCCAGCAATCCTGCAGCTTAACAGCGCCGCATACTTCCATGCCCACGATCTTTCCTGCATTCATTGCATCAATGCCCTGTGGTGCATGCCACTCCCATGGCGATGCAATGAACACCGCATCTATGTCATCCCGTTTTAATAAATTTTGATAATCCAGTTTGCCATTGCTGTATTCAACCGGCGCTTTCTTCCCATATTTTTTTATCAATGCCTGTGCCATCGCCATCATATTTTTATCAGGATCTGCCATGGCAATAATTTCCACATCACTTCGCTTCAGCATTTCTTCCAGATGCGTTTGTCCCCTCAGGCCAACGGCTATCATGCCCAGTCTTACTTTATCTTTTTTTACCGGGCTGTATGCCTGGATGGCTTGTGGTAAAAACATGAACCCAGCGCTGGTTAAAGCGGCGTCTCTTAAAAAACTCCGGCGAGAATTGTATTGTGTCATGTGTAGTAGTTGATTTTTTCAATGGCAAACATAGCCATTGCAGGTTGTAATAATTCATGCAAACGTTTGACAAGAATACAGATGGCGCAAACGTTTGACCAATCTTCAAAACGATATAAACAAAATGCTTTCGTTATTTTGCTTATTCATCCAGTCAAAAAAAAGAATTATGCAAACATCAAAAAATAACAATAATGCAATCGTGATCATCGGCATCTTATTTTTTGTATTTGGATTTGTTACCTGGCTGAATGGGCCATTGATCACTTATGTAAAACTGGCCTTTGGATTAGACACAGATTCCAAAGCGTTTTTGGTGACCACTGCTTTTTATATGGCTTACTTTTTCTTAGCATTGCCTTCTTCCTGGGTACTTGAAAAAACAGGCATGAAAAAAGGGATGGCGATGGCACTGGTGGTAATGGCCATTGGTACTTTTCTTTTTGGCCAATTTGCCACACATAGAAACTACCCGGTTTCGTTGCTGGGGCTTTTTATTATTGGCTCGGGCTTATCCTTGTTGCAAACAGCTTCTAATCCATATATCAGTATCATTGGCCCCATTGAAAGTGCAGCACAACGCATCAGTATTGTAGGGATCTGTAATAAAGTGGCTGGTATCATCAGCCCCATTGTGTTGAGTGCTTTTGTATTAAAAGGTATTAACGAACTGGAAGGCAAAGTAAAGGCTGCCGGAGATGAACAAACCAGGAATGCTATTTTAAGTGAGTTTGCATCAAAAATTTATACGCCTTATATAATCATGTCTGTTGTGCTGGTGCTCCTTGGGTTTTGGATACTGCGTTCTTCTTTGCCTGAGATAAAATCTGCTGAAGCAAATGTGCAGGCCGCAACCAATGATGGAGCAAAAGAAAAAAGTAGTCTCTTCCATTTTCCTCATTTATGGCTGGGTGCCATCTGTATCTTTTTTTATGTGGGCGCAGAGGTAATGGCCGGTGATGCTATTGGTACTTATGGAAAGGGTTTTGGCATCTCTACGGACTACACAAAATATTTTACTTCCATTACTTTAGCCGCAATGCTGCTGGGTTATGTGATTGGATTGTTTACCATTCCAAAATATCTTTCACAACAAGCTGCTCTTAAAATTTCTTCCATACTGGGTATTGTTTTTACAGCTGCTGCTTATGTTACACACGGATATGTGTCGGTGGGTTTTGTAGCCGCATTGGGTTTAGCAAATGCATTGATGTGGCCTGCAATCTTCCCCATGGCCATCAGCGGGCTTGGAAAGTTTACAGAAAAAGGTTCTGCGATTCTTATTATGGGTATTGCCGGCGGTGCCATCATACCAAAATTATTTGCAAGCCTGAAAGAGACTTATAATTTCCAGTTGGTATTTTTTTCACTGATGATTCCCTGTTATCTATACATTCTTTATTATGCAATGAAAGGTTATCTGGCAGGCAAGAAAGCTATATAAAAAGCATAGCACTTTGTTACAGTAGCAAACTGTTTATTCCAAAGGAAATTTTAAATGGTTTTACGATAAAAAAAATCTCCGCATTCAGCGGGAATAGCTATAATTTTTTTGACGAGGATTGATAATGAAACTATTTTATAGAAATTATTTCATTTGTTTTATTTCTTTATTAATTGAATGTTATTTTCATTGGTAAATAACCAGCCTTAACTCTCATTACCTGGACTATTTTTTATCAGCTATATTCATTTTACTTAAATAATTAATGATAGCCTGCTGTTAAAGCAGGCCACCATTAATGCAGTTCCCCAGGGCAATAATTTACGGCTGTAATTACATTACACTAATAAGTAAATGATTACTATGCAGGTACTCTTAATTAGAGAATTCTGACATTTTTACCAGCATTCAATGCTTCGGTAACGGTGTCCATCCCCTCTTCACCTGGTGAGAGAAGAATGACCAGATCGATTGAACCGTCATGAATAATAGAGTGTGTATCCTGAACAATTTCTGCATCAGGATAAATGTCAGCCGACAATGCATGACCTTTAACAAGAACTTTTTTTATGTGGAAACTATTTGATCCGTTGTTGCTATCCAGCTTGTATGGTGTAGCTAAATCCTTGAACTGAATCAATCCCACATTCTTTACTGTACTCATAATTGATGGATTTAGTGTGTAAATAATACACAAATATAACTATTATATGGTTAATCGATTAACCATAACCAGATAATTTGCTATCTTTGACTATAATTTACTTGTTTGTAAGTAGTTAGATTTAAAAATAATTATGCGAAAAGGTATTTCCTTAAAAGATATTGCTAAAAAAGCAGGAGTTTCCACTGCACTTGTTTCTTATGTTCTGAATAATACCAGGGAAAACAGGATCAAAAAAGAGACCGCTCAGAGAATCAGAGACACCGCTCATCAACTGAACTATAAAATCAACCAGGTAGCCAGAAGTTTAAAGATAAATAAAACTTACACCATCGGGTTAATTGTTGCTGATATATCCAATTCTTTTTCAGCAAGTCTTGCCCGAATAATAGAAAATGAATCAGAAAAATATAATTACACTACCATCTTTGGAAGTTCAGATGAGGATATACACAAATTTGAAAAACTGATCAACACATTCATTAACCGTAAGATAGATGGACTGATTATTTCTCCTCCTGCAAAATCTGAAAACCTCATTAAAAATCTGCAGCAGCAGGGAATTCCATTTATATTGCTCGACCGTTATTTCCCGGAAATTAAATGCAGTTATATTATCCTGGATAATTATACTGCCTCGTTTGATGCAGTAAAACATTTAATTGATACCGGCAGGAAAAGGATCGGGATGATCACTTATCAATCCGATCTCTTTCATCTGCAGGAACGCAAAAGAGGCTATAGTTCAGCACTAAAAAAAAGTAATATTGCTTTTGAGAAAACCTGGTTAAAGCAGGTAGATATTATTAACGACCAATCAGCAATTGAAAATGCGGTTAAAGAATTGCTTTCAGCTGATCCTCCAATTAATGCTGTGCTGTTTGGTTCAAACATGATAGCCACCTGCAGCCTGAAATATATTAACACACTTAAGATTAAAGTACCGAATGATTTAGCTATTGTTAGTTTTGACCAGGCAGCAGTGCTGGATATATTTTATGCTCCCGTTACTTTTATTAAACAGCCATTGGAGGAAATAGGTCTGTTGGCTGTAAAAGTTTTGCTGGAAAATATGAAAGATACTGCTGCTATCACACAGATACAATTGCAAGGCGAATTGATTATACAGCAATCCACATAGCATTAAAAAAATGGCCACTTTTTAAAAAGCGGCCATCGTGGTCCCGGCGAGAATCGAACTCACATCTAAAGTTTAGGAAACTTCTATTCTATCCATTGAACTACGGGACCAAATTTTAAACTGCCTAAACAGCAGTTCTTAAAATTGGATGGCAAAAATAACGAACTACACAATAGCATCCAACATTCATTCACATTTCAAAGGGCGAAACCCTATCTTTGCACTCCAAAAAATTGCAGCGCATGAAGTGGTTAAATACGATTATTAAATACCGTCTCTGGTTAGGAATAGCCTTGCTGGCAGTAGCTATTTTCACCAATATACAAGCAGGCTTCTGGCCGTCTTTTGTTTTGTACCTGGTGGCCGTGGTATTAATTGTGGGTCATTTTGTTTTTGGGCCCATGCGGCTGATACAGGAGCATATGGAAACCGGCAACCTGGATGGTGCCAAGCAAGTAATTGATTCTATTTGGTTTCCCAATTTGCTGATAAAACCCATACGCTCCGTTTATTATACCGTAAAAGGAAACCTGGATATGGCCAACCAAAATTATGACAGCGCCGAGATCAACCTTAAAAAAAGTCAGGAACTGATGAGTGGCGGTGGATTGATGGCCGACCAAATGAAGCAGGCGGAAGGACCCAACAAACTACAGCTGGGAATGCTGGCCATGCAAAAGGGCGATATAAAGCAGGCAGAAAGTTATATCCGTGGTGCTATCCGTTCCGGCCTGCCTGATAAAGAAAACCAGGCAGCAGCTTTTTTACAGCTTTCCTCTATCATGATCAACAAAAGAGAATTCAGGGCAGGTAAAGAATTTTTTAGAAAAGCAAAAGCATTAAAGCCCACCACACCGCAGATAGCCGATCAGATAAAACAAATGGAAAAATACATCAGCCGCATGCCGGGCTAAAAATAGTTAACCCCCATCCCCGCTGGCCAGCGGGGGTAAGGCAAAAGTTTAAAATTTGAAAGCTTTTTAGTCCTCTGCCTTTCTGTGGGGATAATACTCGAAAAGGGATTACCGGCCGGTAATCCCTTTTTGTAATGGGTTAGTCACAAGACTTTAAATAAAGCGGGAGTGTTTATAAAAATGATTCCCAAGATACTTTTTTTTGCTCAATACTTTTTAACAATTATTGCACCTTTCCAAACAACGCTTCCACTTTTTGAAAACGGAAATCAAAAATTGTTTTCAATTGTTGTTTTACAAAAAGACTTTGAGCAACATCACCCAGTATCCAGAAAGGTAATTTGTAATGTACAATATCTGTCATTTCCACATCAGCTCCAACAGTTTTAAAATGATGCTGGTGGTGCCACAGGCTGTAAGGGCCAAAGCGTTGTTCATCCACAAAATATTTACCTTCTTCCACATGAGTGATCTCCGTCATCCAGTAAATGGGGATGCCCAGCATGGGACTTACTTTGTATTCAATAATCTGGCCGGCATACATTTTTTCTCCGTGATGTTGGGAGATAATGTTAAAGCCGAGATTACCAGGTGTAATATTTTGCAGGTTTGCCGGGCTGCTGAAAAAGTTCCATGCGGTGTTAATGTCTGTTGGAATATGCTGAAGGGTTTTGAGAGAATAGACTTTGCTCATTGAATGCTGCTTTTCTCACTAAACAGTAATGTCTCTAAAAAGTTTATCGTCCACGATTAAGTTTTTTAAGCCAGGCGTCTGTCTTTCGCAAAAATGGAGCATGTTTATCCATCAACAGTTCTTTGTCATTTGTAATGAGATACATACAATTGTTCTGAATACAGATGTCATATAAATAGTTGTCCTTGGGGTCTGGCGAAAATCGGTACACATTTCTGGGGGCAGTAATCAATGAAACAGATTCTACTATATGAATTGCTTTATCTGCTTCTGAAAATGAAAAGTCAAAATTGGTAAATAAAGCTTCGTGTATTTCAGACAGTAAATAATTATCTGCAAATACAATAAGGTTGTTAGTATTTACACAGCTAATAAGAGTGGCTATTTTAAAATGACAGGCATATTTAACCCAAACACTGCTGTCAATACAGCATTTTTTATTTTGAAGCATTTTTGGCCCTGATTTTTTTTACTGCCGCTACTATTTCTTCATCAGTTTTTTTTATAGGTGCTTTCCTTTTTTTCATAGCCATATCAAAAGCCTTTGCTTCTTTTATCAGATCAGCGCCAAATAATTTTAACTTAAGCAAATGTTTTTCTTCTGCACTTAACTTTTTTGCTGCAGCTAAAACGCTGTTAAAAGAAAGTGGTTTTTTCTTATCATCAATTACAGGCATAATAATGTTGTTTAATAATGTAATTTATAAAAAATCCGGCCCTTCATCAAATTTCCTTTGCATCAATCTTTCATTTTATCTTTGATACATGCAAACATACCAGCAGCAGCTGCACCAAAAATTTAACGAGGCTTATCAACAGCTGAACCCACAGCAACGCATAGCCGTAGATACCATCGAAGGTCCGGTGATGGTGATTGCAGGGCCGGGTACTGGTAAAACACAAATACTGGCCGCAAGGATCGGGAAGATATTGCTGGAAACTGATGTGCTTCCGGAAAATATTCTTTGCCTCACTTACACCGATGCAGGTGCTATCGCCATGCGGAGAAGGCTGCAGCAATTTATTGGTGCGGATGCCTACAAAGTAAACATCTACACGTTTCATGCTTTTTGCAATGATGTGATACAGGACAACCTCTCTTTGTTTGAAAAAAATACATTGGATGCTATTTCCGAACTGGAAAACATACAGCTCTTTAAAACACTCATTGATAATTTCCCAAAAAACCATCCGCTTAAAAGATACCGCGGCGATGTATATTTTGAGATCAATAATTTACGCAACCTTTTTTCTTCTATGAAAAGAGAGGGCTGGTCGCCGGAATATATCAGCCAGAAAATTGATGATTACTTAAAAGACCTGCCACTGAGAGATGAGTTTATTTATAAAAGAAAATACAAACAGTTTAATGCAGGTGATCTGAAGCAGGATAAATTAGACGAAGAAAAAGAACGCATCGAAAAGTTACGGGCAGCAGTAAACGAATTCAATTCTTATCAGCAACTGATGCGCCAGCGCAACCGTTACGATTTTGATGACATGATCAACTGGGTGATCAAAGCTTTTGAAGAAAATAAAAACATGCTGGCAGCTTACCAGGAAAAATTTCAATACATACTGGTGGATGAATTCCAGGATACCAGCGGCACACAAAACAGGCTGGTGCAGTTGCTCATCAGTTACTGGGATAAACCCAATGTATTTGTGGTGGGTGATGATGACCAGAGCATCTACCGTTTCCAGGGAGCCAATGTGGAAAATATGCTGGACTTTGCCAACACCTATATCAAAGATCTTACAACAATTGTGTTGACCAGCAATTACCGCAGCACCCAGCCAATACTGGACATTTCAAAAACACTCATCAACAAAAATGAAGAACGTTTAGTAAAACAAATTGATGGATTGAGCAAAGAATTGCTTTCTTGCAACAGTAAAATTAATCACCTTACCCATCATCCCGTGATCATTGAATACAATGCTGTAAAAGATGAAATGGCTGACATCACCAACAAAGTGCATCAGCTTTGGCAGGATAAAATCGACCCTGGAAAAATTGCAATGATCTATAAAGAAAATAAATACGGTGAAGAGTTGGCCACTTTCTTTCGCCTAAAAGGCATTCCGTTTTACAGTAAAAGAAGTATCAATATTTTAGAGCAGCCTTTTACAAAAAAAATTATCCAGTTACTCCGTTACCTGAATGCAGAACATGACATTCCATATGGTGGTGATGAAATGCTGTTTGAAATTATGCATTACGATTTTTATAAAATTCCGCCGATAGAAATTGCCAAACTAACGGTGGAAGTGAATCAGAAAAAATATGGCGGAGAACTAACTTCTTTAAGAAAATTATTATCAGACAAAGCCAATACGCCTGCAAAAAATTTATTTGATACCGGCATTCACCAGGGGCTTAAAAATATAAGCAAGGCAATAGAACAACTAATTGGAGATGTTACCAATGTTACACTGCAACAGTTATTCGGCAACATCATCCGCAATGCCGGAGTACTTACTTACATCATGCAGAGCAACGACAAGATTGGATTGATGCAACTGCTCACTGCCCTCTTTGATTTTATTAAAGATGAAAGCAGCCGCAGTCCAACGATGAACCTGAAAGGCCTGATGGAAATTATTGACCTGATGGAAAAAGAAGGACTGGCTTTACCGATGATACAATTATCAGGCAGTGAAAAAGGGGTGAATCTTTTAACAGCACATGGCAGCAAGGGCCTTGAGTTTGAGTATGTTTTTTTTACCGGTGTGAATGCATCTTCCTGGGAGAAAAAACGTAAACCAGGTGGTGGGTACAAACTGCCAGACACTATGTTTTCATCACAACCAAAGGCCGGTGAGGAGGAAGAATTGCGACGCCTTTTTTATGTGGCGCTTACAAGAGCAGAAACGCATTTGTATATCTCTTATGCCAAATTAAAAAATGATGGAAAGGAAATAGAGCCTTCCATGTTCATTGCTGAAATACAGGAGCAGCATAATTTACCTGTTCAAAAAATCAGTTTGTCTGATGAAGAAATGATGGAGTTTCAGTCGCTTCATTTTACTGCCCAGGCACCGGAGATTGAAAAAGCAGAAGAAGATTTCATCACAAATCTGTTAGAAAAATTTTCGATGAATGTAACGGCATTGAACAGTTACCTGAAATGTCCATTAGGTTTCTATTACCAAAATTTAATTCGCATTCCGTCTGGTAAAAATGAAGCAACAGAATTTGGTAGTGCTATCCACTATGCATTGGAAAAATTATTCAAAAAAATGTCCGAAGGATCCCGTAGACAGGATGGCAGGCAGGAAAAATTTCCATCCAAAGAGGAAATGATCTCAGATTTTAACTGGTACATGCACCGCCACCGGGAGAACTTTACTAAAGAAGCATTTGAAAGAAGAATGGAATATGGGGATGAGGTATTGAGCAATTATTATGACAAGTATATCAACACCTGGAATAAAGTAGTAGCGGTGGAAAGAAATATTCGTGGCGTAGTAGTGAACGGTGTACCACTAAAAGGTAAACTGGATAAGTTGGAATTTACGGGCAAAGAAATTAATGTAGTGGATTATAAAAGTGGCGATATTGACAAAGCCATGCCCAAAATGAAAGGCCCCAATGAAAAAGATCCTAACGGCGGCGATTACTGGCGGCAGGCAGTTTTTTATAAATTGCTTGTTGATAATTACGAACAAAAAGACTGGAAAGTGATCAGCACAGAATTTGATTTTGTGGAGCCGGACAAAAAGAAAAATTACCGGAAAGAAAAAATTGTAATCAACCCGGCAGATATAGAAACGGTGAAACAACAAATAAAAACGGTGTGGGATAAAATTCAGTCAAGAGATTTCTATACGGGTTGTGGTAAAGAAGATTGCCATTGGTGCAATTTTGTAAAAGATAATCAGCTGGCTGTGGCATTGCATGACCTGGAAGAAGAAGATGAAAATGATTGATTTAATTTTATGATTTTACAAAACTATCAAACAACAGAAAGCACCTAAGTTTGCATTTTAATAATAATATGGTAAGTAAAGGTTTTTTCTGTTCGTTATTTGCGTTGGCGGTTTTTTGTATTATTTCATGGATGATAGGAGGCTGTGCACAGGTGGGTGTGCCAACCGGCGGGCCCAGGGACAGCTTACCACCGGTATTGGTATCTGCGGTTCCTAAATTATATCAAACCAATTTTACCGCCGATAAGATCACTTTTACTTTTAATGAATATATCAATGTGGAAGATATCCAGAAAAATCTCCTGGTATCCCCTTACCCAAAAATCAACCCACAGGTAAATTTTAAATTAAAAACAGTAACCGTTAAACTGAAAGATACCCTGCTGGCAAATACTACTTACGCAATCAACTTTGGCAATGCCATCAAGGACAATAATGAAGGAAATCCTTACAAAAATTTTACTTATGTATTTTCCACCGGCAGTACGGTAGATTCGCTTACATTCAGCGGTCAGATCATACTGGCCGAAAACGGAAAAAAAGACAGCACGATGGTGGCTCTGTTATACCGGAAAGCTGATGATACCACTGTGCAGCACCGAAAACCGGATTATATTGCCAGGTGCGATTCGGCGGGTAGATTTACATTCACCAATTTATCGCAGGGCACTTATAAAGTATATGGTTTGAAAGATAATGACGGGGGGAAAACATACAATTCAAAAACAGAAACCTTCGCCTTTCTGGATCAGGAAATAGCTGTGACGGACAGTGTAAGCCCGGTTATATTATATGCCTATATGGAAGAAAAAGATAACAGGAAGAAAGGAGCCATTACAAAATCACTCCCTGAAAAAAAATTAAGATATGCCACTTCTGTTAGTGCGTCTGGTCAGGGTCTTCTGGATAGCCTGGTGATTACTTTCAACAGGCCCATAAAAACTTTTGATCCGCAAAAAATTATATTAACAGATTCTAACCTTAATAAAATTGAAGGCAGCACCATAAGTCTTGACAGTACAAAAAAGATCTTTAGCATTAAAACACAATGGGCAGAAGATCTTGGCTACCGCCTCATTCTGGATAAGGCAGCAGTAACAGATACTTTGGGAGACCAGTTAACAAAGTCAGACACCATTAAATTCAAATCAAAAAAAATAGCTGATTATGGCAGCATTACAATACGGTTTGCCAATATAGATGTGAAGAAACACCCGGTACTTCAATTTGTAAAAGGAGAGGAAGTATTTAAATCTATACCGGTAACCGGCAGTACCTGGAGCGATAAAATGTTTGAACCGGGAGAGTATGAACTCCGCATTTTGTTTGACGATAATAACAACGGTAAATGGGATCCCGGCAATTATAAATTAAAACTACAACCGGAGCAGGCCATCACCATTGACAGAAAATTAAACATCCGGGCCAACTGGGATAATGAAAGGGATGTGAGGCTATAATTAGTTGAAGGTTGAAGGTTGATGGTTGATGGAACCCAACCTTCAACTTTCAACCTTTAAACGTTCCTATCTTTGACCCATGATTTTTTCTTCTTCGCTTTTAGAAAACGCTGTGAATGAGTTTGCCAAACTACCGGGGATTGGTAAAAAAACGGCCTTACGTTTAGTGCTTCATTTGATCAAACAGGATGTAAATGAAGTAAACCATTTCAGCCAGGTAATTGCCAGTATGAGAAGCGAAATAAAATTCTGCAGCCGCTGTCATAATATTGCTGATACGCTCATTTGTAATATCTGCAGCAATCATTCCCGTAAACAGGATATGCTGTGTGTGGTAGAAAATATCCGGGACGTAATTGCCATTGAAAGTACGCAGCAGTTTAACGGGCTGTACCATGTACTCGGCGGTATTATTTCTCCGTTAGATGGCATCGGACCAGAACAGCTTACCATCGATTCATTGGTGAGCCGTGTAGAAAAAGAAGCTATTTCAGAGATCATCTTTGCCTTAAATGCCAATATCCAGGGTGACACCACTATTTATTATATCGGCAAAAAACTAAAGCACCTGTCTGTAAAGATCACTACCATTGCCAGGGGTATTGCCTTTGGCGGCGAACTGGAGTATGCCGATGAAATGACCCTGGCAAAAAGCATCAGCAACCGGATACCGGTAGAGAATTATATCACCACAGGCAACTAAACTTCTTTTTTTTCCGTTCAGTTATTAAAAATTCCTGTTCAGCAGGGTTTCATCATCATTTAATTACCCTGGTAATACCTTAGAGCAAAGTTGAATTTATGGCCGGGAAAAAGAAGGTATTGATAACTGTTTCACTGATCATCGTAATAGCAGCGGCTGCCATTGTTTATTATCTATGGAATAAGCCCGAAGTAAATGTATCGGGTGCAGATGGAAAAAAAGCAGCAGCAACAACACTATACAAAACTTTTTCTACCGATTCCTTAATAGCAAAAAAGGAATATGCACAGCAGATAGTGGAAGTAACCGGGGTGGTAAATGGCACTTCTATGAACCAGCAAAACCAAACAGTGGTATTACTGAACACAGGGGTGGAAGGGGGAAACATTAATTGTACGATGGAAGGCAAAGCGGAGCATATTAAAAACGGGGATACAGTAATTCTAAAAGGTATTTGCAACGGGCTTGGCCAGGGAGATGCAGATTTAGGAATACTGGGAGATGTATATTTGATCAGGTGTTACCAGGTAAAATAGGATAAAAAGCGCATGAATTGTATGAAAAAATCAGCAAACGGATTTGTTTTACTCATTTGTATTTTCACTTTATTGATTTCATGCAAACATGAACTACCTGCGGTTCCTGTTATCAATCCTCCGTCAGGCGGAGGTGGAGGTAATGGAGGCGGTGCCACCGACAGTATTTGTTTTGAAAAAGATATTTTGCCAATTTTTAAAAACAATTGTGCTACCACTGGCTGTCATAATAATTTATCGCACCAAAAAGATTATGTTTTGGATTCTTACGACAATATCATGAAAAACAAAAATGGAATCCCAAAAGGTGAACCAAATAATAGTGATATATACAACGCTATTATTAAATTTAAACATGAAGATAAAAACGTATCAGGATATTCTCCTTTAACTAATGAAACAATAATTTTAGTAAAAAACTGGATACTTGATTCTGCTAAAAATATACCCTGTGGAGGTACCTGTGAAACCAGTAACGTTACGTACACCAATACTATAGCCCTTATCCTGGAAACAAATTGCTACACTTGTCATAAAGGCACTGCTGCTAATGGAGGAGGCATTCCATTAGATACTTATGATGGCGTGAAAGCAAAGGGCATTTCTAATCAATTGTATCCTGCAGTTGCTCAAACAGGTGTTATAAAAATGCCTAAGGGCGGCGCCAAACTAAGTGACTGTAATATTGCAAAAATAAAAAAATGGATAGACGAGGGCTATCCAAATTAAAATTCATTTTAAATTTTTATGAAGTATAAACAAAAAATAAAAATCTGCATCCCTGTTTTCTTATTTGTGATTGCATTATTTACAGGTTGCTATAAAGACAAAGAAGAACTATTGTATCCGGGTACCAAGTCAGATTGCGATACAATTCCTGCTAAATTCAGTAAAAATATTTTACCAATCTTTCAAACTTATTGTGCCAAGGCAAACTGTCACGATGCAGTTTCAGCACAGGGTGGAAGAACATTTACAAATTACTCAGAAATAAGTGGTGCAAAAGACATTATAAAAACCAGGGCATTGATTACAAAAGATATGCCCCAGGCACCCAATCCGAAACTGGCAGATTCGAACATTAATAAAATTAATTGCTGGCTGTTAAACGGAGCTCCTGACAACTAAATTAATAATCAACACCTAAGTAAACATGAAAAAAATTCTGATAGCAGCATCTTTGATTTTTATTCTGTGTAATGCATGCATCGCACAAAAATATTTTACTAAAAATGGTACCATCTCACTTTTTTCTGCTGCCAATATAGAAAATATAAAGGCTGACAATAACCAGGTGATGAGTGTACTCAATACACAGACCGGTGACTTGCAATTTTCTCTATTAATAAAAAATTTTCATTTTAAAAAAGTATTAATGGAGGAACACTTTAATGAAAACTACATGGAGAGTGATAAAATTCCGAAGTCAACTTTTAAAGGAATTATAACAGATGTAAACAATGTTAATTTCACTAAAGATGGCACTTACCCGGTTACAGTGAGTGGTGATCTTTCCATGCATGGTGTTACTAAAAAAATATCTTCCGATGGTAAGATCAGTGTAAGCGGAGGTAAGATTACAGGTACTTCTGTTTTTAAAATAGCGCTGGCTGATTATAACATATCAGTACCAAAAGTGGTGGAGAATAATATTTCAAAAACAATTGAGATCACTGTCAATTGTCTGTACGATCAAAAAATGTAAACTCATTTTTTAATAAGACATACTTACTATGCTGCAAAAAAAATTATTACTGGTATGTGTTGCATGGATGGGATTTACAGGTTATGCAACCGCACAACAGCCAGATACTACTGACCTGATGGCCCAGTTAGAAAAAGAAGCCTCTTCAAAAGAAGAGACCAACTATACCATCGCCACTTTTAAAACCACCCGTTTGATAGATGGACATACAGTAGAAAATGTAGGTAAGGGGGTAATGGATGTAAAAATATCTCACCGCTTTGGTACCATTCAGGATGGGGCATACAACTTATTTGGATTAGACAATGCCACCATGCGTATGGGTATTGATTATGGTATTACTAAAACCCTGATGGTTGGCATTGGAAGAAGTACTTACCAAAAAACTTTCGATGCTTTCTTTAAACTTAAACTGCTTCGCCAGTCAAGCGGTAAAAGAAAGATGCCTGTAACAGTTAGCTATGTTCCAACCATTGCATTAAATTCATTAAGATGGACCGATAATACCCGTAAAAATTACAACTCTTCCCGTTTATCTTTCACAAATCAGTTAATTATCGGCAGAAAATTTTCGGAAGGAACATCACTACAGATAATGCCAACTCATATTCATAAGAATCTGGTGAGATTGGTAGCAGACCCAAATGATATGTTTGCAATTGGAATTGGCGGCAGGCAAAAATTGAGCAAACGCATCAGTTTGAATGCAGAATACTACTATCAAATTCCGGGTCATAAACTTGAAGGCACTACTAATGCTTTATCAGTAGGCTTTGATATCGAAACCGGCGGTCATGTTTTTCAGCTGCACTTTACCAATTCAAGAGCCATGACGGAAAAAAACTTCATTACTGAAACCGTAGGTAACGATATCTACTTCGGCTTTAATATCTCAAGAGTGTTCACCATTGGCAAAAGCAGGTAGTGTACAGCTACACGTGAATGGTGAATGGTCAATAATTCACAATTGACCATTCACCATACACGAATTATGAGGCTCATCAAAATTTTTATCTACCTTAATCCCATTATGAAAAAGTGTATTTACATCCTGGGAGCAATTGCGATACTGTTTGCTGTTACTGCGGCGGCGCCAATGGCTGTTTATAAAGTGTCCAAAGGCTCCATCCAATTCAGGTCTGATGCTCCGCTGGAATTGATCAAAGCATCCAGTGATGAACTGGCAGGCCTTTTTGATTCAGATAAAAAAATGTTCGCCTTTAGAATTAAGGTTAATACTTTTAGTGGTTTCAATGGCTTGCTTCAAAAAGAACATTTTAATGAAAATTACATGGAGACTGCAAAATTTCCATATGCCAGTTTTGAAGGAAAAGTGATAGAAGATATTGATTACAGTAAGCCAGGCACTTACAATGTAAGAGCCAAAGGCAATCTCACCGTTCATGGTGTAACACAGGAAAGGATAGTTAAATTAATATTAGTAGTGAAAAATAAAACCATCTCCGCAGCATCAGAATTTTCAGTTTTACTGGCTGATCACAATATCACCATACCTAAAGTAGTACATGAAAAATTAGCTTCCGAAATTAAAGTAGCCGTATCCGCTGAATTAATCACACCCTGATCTATGCCCAAGCAAAACCATTTTTTTTCTTTCTTAAATTATCTCGTCATTTTTTTGCTGACCACTCAATATTGTTTTGCTCAGGTGCCTGGCTACAAAAGTTTTAAACTGGGTGAAGCCAATAGCTCCAATAAAATTTTCACTTTATTTAAAAACAAACAGGGCTATATTTTTACTGGCTGCAATGATGGTTTGTACAAATTTGATGGCAAACAGTTTAAGAAAATAGAAGTGCTTAATTCTTCGGTAACAGACACTGTTACGGCCATTTTCCAGGATGCTAACGGGCAAATATGGACAGGTTACCAAAGCGGTAACATTGCAGTAATGATAAACGGAAAGTTGGAATACATCCACCCTGAAGAAGGCACACCACAAAAAGGAATTACAGCTTTTGCACAGGACAGCCAGGGAAATATCTGGTTAGGTACCCGGGGAGAAGGCATTTATTATTTCAGGGAAAAAAGAATGTACCTTCTTAATGAAGAGAATGGATTAAGCGATCTGAATATACATGCGCTGGCAGTATCCGGCAATGGAGATATTATTGCAGCCACCGATAATGGAATTAATATTTGTACTGTAAAAGGAACTTCAAAAAAGATCACCGTCATAACTCCGCAGCAAGGCTTACCGGATTATATTGTAACCAGCATTATTGATGCCAACAATGATCAGTTTTGGGTGGGATTGCAGGATAAAGGCATTTGTCTTTATGATCACCATACTCAAAAAATTACACAGCCATCAGCAATAAATAATTGGAACAAAGGACAGGTAAATAATTTACTTTACAGCAATGGCAATGTATGCATAGCAACACAGGATAGCGGCCTTATAAATTTTAATGTTACACAGAACAAACTCTTTGCAGTTAATGCTTTAAATAATCAGCAAAAAAGCATCACAAGTATTCTTGAAGATAATGAAGGAAATATTTGGCTGGTGGCAGATAATAAAACACTCATCCGTACTGCCGGTAATTCATTGGCTTTGTTTCCACTTTATAACAAACCATTGTTCGAAACCATCCACACAATTTTAGCTGACCATGAAAATAACCTTTGGGTGGGTTCTGATATGGCAGTAATAAAATATACATTTCATGATCCTGGATTCAACTCTAAGAAATATTCTATAGCCGGACTGGATGTAAAAACAGATATCACCAGCCTGTACCAGGACAAGTTTCATAATATCTGGATTGGTACCATGGGCAAGGGCATCTTTTTATTGAATGCTGTAACCGGGGAAAACCGGCAACTAAAGGAAGTATTTCCATCAGGCAGCTACAGCATCCTTTCTATAACCGGCAATGGCAATACCATTTGCGCTGCTGGCCTGGAGGGTGCCCTTGTATTTGAACTGACAGATGAAAATAGTTCAATAAAAAATACTTACAGCTTTACCAGTTACAACAATATTGAAAACATAGGCAGCACTTACATCTACAATGCATTTAAAGATAGCAGGCAAAGAATCTGGTTTGCAACAGATGGTAAAGGTCTTACTATGTTGCAGGATGAAAAGTTTACTCATTACGATGATAAAAACGGTATCAAAGACAATCATATCTATTCCATTACTGAAGATCAACAGGGGCGCATCTGGTTTAGCACCAGCAATGCAGGCATTTATTCTTTTGACGGGAAAACATTTACCAACTATACGCTCCGGGATGGGTTAAGTAATTTGGCGGTGTCTTCCATAAAAACAGACCGGCAGGGAAATATTGTTGTGGTGCATCCATCCGGGCTGGATATTATACATCCGCAAACAGGAAATATCTCTTATATCAACGGGGCCCAGGGAATTATTGATGTAAATACAGATATGGGTGCCATTTGCTCAGACAGCAGCGGCAACATTTTTATCGCAACTCAAAATGGAATTTTAAAATATACTGCACTTCCCGATATTCAGCCAATGCCGGTAACCATTATTGAAACTGTACAGCTTTTTTTAAATGATATAGACACCAATGCAATGCGGTATTTTAAATACGATGAAAATAATTTCACCTTTAATTTTAACGGGCTTTATTATTCCAATTCAGACAATATTTTTTATCAATATAAATTAGAAGGACTGGACAGCACCTGGCAACTCACAACAGATGATAGTAAATCATTTCCAAAACTTCCTTCAGGCAAATATGTATTCAGGGTAAGATCATCATTGAATAAAAATTTCAGGAATACATCCACCGCATCCTTTGCATTTGAAATTGCAAAACCATTCTGGAGAACATGGTGGTTTATAACAATTGTTACATTTATCTCCGGAGGCTTATTGTACTGGTATATCCGTACCAGAGAAGGAAGAGTTAAACATGTGGAAAGGCTCCGCCAGGAAAAGATTGAATTCCAGTTCCAGGTATTAAGAAATCAGGTAAATCCACATTTCTTATTCAACAGTTTTAATACATTGATCTCCACCATTGAAGAAAATCCTGCAGTGGCTGTACAATATGTGGAGCAGCTATCAGACTTTTTCAGGAACATTGTTACCTACCGGGATAAAGACATGATTTCACTGGAAGAAGAAATTGGCTTACTGCAAACTTATTTTTACCTGCAACAAAAAAGATATGGCAACTATTTGCAATTGCAAATCGATCTTACAGGGTATGATGAAAAGGAAATGTTTATACCACCACTTACCCTGCAGTTGCTAATGGAAAATGCCATTAAACACAATGCGGTTTCTAAAGAAGCATTATTAAATGTACAATTGAACACACGGAACGGATACCTGGTGGTTAGCAATAACATTAATCTTAAAACAAACAGTGAAACCGGCACCGGCATGGGCTTACAAAATATCATCAACCGCTATGCTATGTTAACAGATAAAAAAGTGATTGTAAATAAAACCAACGAATATTTTATGGTAAGCTTACCAATTTTAAAACAAAGCTGATATGAAAATCTTAATTATTGAAGATGAAGCTCCTGCCGCCCAAAGGCTGGAAAAATTACTGAAGGAAATAGAACCCGGGAGTATTATTCTGGAAAGCATTGTAAGTGTGGCCACCGCTGTTAAATGGCTCAATCAAAACCCTGCACCCGATGTAATTATTTCAGACATCCAGCTGGCAGATGGGTTAAGTTTCGAAATTTTTAAAACGGTACCTACTCTTTGCCCAATCATATTTACTACGGCCTTTGATCAGTATGCCATTGAAGCATTCAAAGTAAACAGCATCGATTATTTGCTGAAGCCCATAAAAAAAGAAGACCTTACTATTGCCATTAATAAAATGAAACAGCTGGCTGCTGCCAATCAAACGCTTCCTTTAGATATTAACAAGTTGCTGCAGGCGCTTGCCCCAGCCGGCAATACCAACTATAAAAATCGCTTCGTTGTAAAATTCGGGGAGCATTTAAGAACGATTGAAACAAAGGACATTGTTTATTTTTATACAGAAGACAAGATCAATTTTCTTACCACAAAGGAAGGCAGGCGGTACACAACTGATTACAATTTAGATACCCTGGAAAGCATGCTTGACCCAAAAATATTTTTCAGGATCAACCGGCAATACATCATTTGCATACATGCCATTGCAGAAATGTTTTCTTATTCCAAAAGCAGGGTGCTGATAAAATTAACTCCACCTGCCAAGCATGAAACCATTGTAAGTACGGAACGTTCGGGCGACTTTAAACTTTGGCTGGGAGACAACAAGTAACGTTTCGTCAATGGTGAATGGTCAATCGGGAATTAACCATTCACAAAAAAACCCACCGGCAGCATAGGATGTGCCAGTGGGTAAGATGATTTCATGGAGTTGAATATTAAGCCGGTTCCGATTTTACTAATGTGCCATCAGCATTATAAGTGGCTTCCCATAAAACTCCATTATTGTTAAAATGTGCGGTATAAGTTCCGTCGCTTCTTAGTTTCCATTCCGTTACAGTCACACTTCCAAACCCGGCAGTAAATGCATTTGCTACTGTCTGTGGAGGTGTAACAGTTCTGTCTTCTACCGAACTGTTAGTAGTGCTGTTGGTAGCTTTTTCTTTAGCACAGGCTGTAAGTGCAATTGCGATTATAAATGCCAGCAGTAATTTCATGATTGGTTATTTTTAGATGGAAAGAATAATTACAACCCGAAAATAGTAACCTCAACATGAGATTAAAAATGTAACTGGTCCATCAGGTATAAATTGTAGGTCAACAGGAAAATAACCATGCCGGGCAGGTTTACCATTATTATACAAAGCCGCAGATATTTTGCATTACGGTTGAGTTACTTTATTTTTGTACTGATTTACCGGCAGATTTGTTTATTGTTCAGCCGGTAAATATTCTGAGCTTGCCGAAGAAAATGAACTAATAAACGACCAACATCTCCAACTCACCTCCCGGATTTGACAATCGTTTAGCAGTTTTATTTTTTTTGTTAGTCAGCTTTAGTGCTTACATGTTGCTTCGGTGGCACAGTTTACACTGAGGAACGAAGTGCACTCTTGTACTATGATTATTTATTCAGCAACTACATTTTTAATTACAATCAAGGTGGTTAAAAAATAATAACGATGAAAGACATCAAAAAAGAATTACAAAATCGCATCCTCATCATTGATGGTGCAATGGGCACCATGATACAGCGGCACAAACTGCAGGAAGCAGATTATCGTGGCGAACGTTTTAAAGACTGGCACACCGATGTAAAAGGAAATAATGACCTGCTCAGCATTACCCAGCCGGAAATTATTACCGGCATACACAAAGAATATTTAGAAGCTGGTGCAGATATTATTGAAACCAATACTTTCAGCAGCACAAGAATTGCACAGGCAGATTATGATATGCAGTCACTGGCTTATGAACTAAATGTGGCTTCTGCCAAATGTGCCCGTATTGCAGCAGATGAATACACTGCAAAAGATCCCGGCAAACCAAGGTTTGTTGCAGGTGCCATTGGCCCGTTAAATAAAACACTCAGTTTATCCCCTGATGTAAACAATCCTGGCTACCGTGCCGTAACATTTGATGAAGTAGCCGCCGCATATACAGAACAGATAAAAGGATTGATAGATGGCGGGGTGGATGTGTTATTGATCGAAACTATATTTGACACACTCAATGCAAAGGCAGCAATCTATGCCATTCAAACATTCTTGAGAAATGAAGGGTATTCTCAGAGCCCTCCGCTAACCAGCGGAGGCAGGGAGGCTTTGCCAATCATGATCTCGGGCACCATAACAGATGCAAGTGGCAGAACACTCAGCGGACAAACACTGGAAGCATTTTACACTTCGGTAATGCATGCCAATCCATTGAGTGTTGGGTTGAATTGTGCATTAGGTGCAAAAGAAATGCGTAGCCATATAGAAGAGTTGTCGCAGATAGCAGGCTGTTATGTTTCTGCTTATCCCAATGCAGGTTTACCAAATGCCTTCGGTGAATACGATGAACAACCGCATGAAACAGCACACATCATTGAAGAGTGGGCTGCCAGTGGCTGGTTGAATATTGTGGGCGGCTGCTGTGGCACTACACCGGATCATATTAAACATATTGCAGAAGAGGTGAGTAAATTTAAAGCAAGGGAATTGCCCGTACTGGAAGAAGTTTTATAATAAAAGTAAATCCGAACCACTGGTTCGGAAATCAGAAATACAATGAGTAAAATAACCAGCATACAATTATTTAAAAATATTAAATCACTTGTTGAACAAAGTAAACAGGAGTTGTATGCTGTTGCCAATGTTACATTAACTGAAACCTATTTTCATACAGGAAGATTAATTGTAGAATATGAACAGCAGGGAAGTAACAGGGCCGTATATGCGAAAGAAACACTAATCAATTTATCGCATAAACTTACCGCTGTTTTAGGCAAAGGATTTTCAGTAGATAACCTGGAAAACATGCGAAAGTTTTATGTAGTGTATAAAGAAGATTATTTAAAGCACATCAGTAAAAATAAGAAATCCGAGACACTGTCTCGGAAATCTATACCAATTCAAAAATCCGAACCAGTGGTTCGGAAATTGGGATTATCCCCTTTTAAGGTATCATGGGTACAATATTTACTTTTAATGAGGATTGAAAATCCAATTGAAAGAAAGTTTTACGAGATTGAAGCCGCTGCTGAAAACTGGAGTAAAAGAGAATTACAAAGACAATACGAAAGTGCCCTGTTTGAACGCCTTGCACTAAGCCGTAATAGAAAGAAAGTAAAAGAACTGAGCAAAAAAGGGCATGTGGTGGAAAAGCCTTCTGATGCTGTGAAAGATCCATACATACTGGAGTTCCTGAATTTACCACAAAAAGAATCTTATTCAGAAAACGAACTCGAACTTGCCATTATTGATAAGCTTGAGCATTTTTTATTAGAACTTGGTAAAGGCTTTTTGTTTGTAGAACGCCAAAAACGGCTTCGGATAGATGGTGAAGATTACCCGGTTGATTTGGTTTTTTATCACAGGATATTACGTTGTTTTGTAGTAATTGATTTAAAGATAGGCACACTGCAGCATAAAGATTTAGGCCAGATGCAGATGTATGTAAACTACTATGATGAAGAAATAAAAACGCCGGAAGAAAATAAAACAATCGGCCTTATATTATGCCGGAATAAAAAAGAAAGTGTAATAAAATATACATTAGGCGAAAATAACAAACAGATTTTTGCAAGCAAATACAAAATATATTTTCCTGAAAAGCAAATTTTGAAAATACTAAGAGAACAATAAAAGCCAAATAGAAAATAAAAAGTTGAATGGAGCGTCGCCACTGAAATTCAATCAGGGCAATGCGGCTGGTAAACAAAAAATAAAATGAGCACAATCAAACCATATTTACGACTTAGCGGATTGGAACCTTTAGTCATTCGCCCTGAAACAAATTTTGTAAACGTAGGTGAACGCACCAACGTAACGGGCAGTAAAAAATTTGCAAGACTCATCAGGGATGGCCAGTATGAAGAAGCTCTGAGTGTTGCAAGACAACAAGTGGAAAACGGCGCACAGGTGCTGGATGTAAACATGGATGATGCATTGCTGGAAGGTGTGCAGGCCATGACCACGTTTTTAAACTTAGTGCAATCAGAGCCGGACATTGCCAAAATCCCTATCATGATTGACTCTTCTAAATTTCAAATTATAGAAGCCGGTTTAAAATGTGTACAAGGTAAATGCATTGTAAACTCCATCTCCATGAAAGAGGGAGAAGAAAAATTTATTGAGCAGGCATTTACCTGCAAGAGTTATGGCGCTGCCGTAATTGTAATGGCATTTGATGAACAGGGGCAGGCGGATACCAAAAAACGAAAAGTAGAAATTTGCCACCGGGCATATAAAATATTAACAGAACAGGTAGGCTTTGCTCCGCAGGAAATTATTTTTGATCCAAACATTTTTGCAGTGGCAACAGGCATTGAGGAACACAACAATTACGCTGTAGATTTTATTGAAGCCACCAAAGAAATTAAACAACTGATGCCGCTTACAAAAGTGAGCGGCGGTGTGAGTAATGTTTCTTTTTCTTTCCGTGGTAATGATCATGTGAGAGAAGCTATACACAGTGTATTCCTGTATCACGCCATTAAAGCAGGTATGGATATGGGCATTGTAAATGCAGGCCAGTTGGTAGTGTACGATGAAATAGAACCAATGCTGAGGGATCTTTGTGAAGATGTATTGCTCAACAGGAATAACGATAACAATGAAGCCACAGAAAAACTCATCCAGTTTGCTGAGACCGTAAAAGCAAAAGGAAAGGAAACAGTTAAAGATGAAAAGTGGAGAGAAGAACCTGTAGAAAAAAGACTGGCCCATTCATTGGTAAATGGTATTACCGATTATATTGATGCAGATACTGAAGAAGCAAGACAAAAATATCCCAAGCCTTTAGATGTAATTGAAGGGCCCTTGATGGATGGCATGAACATCGTTGGTGATTTATTTGGGGCAGGTAAAATGTTTTTACCACAGGTAGTAAAAAGTGCAAGAGTGATGAAGAAAGCGGTGGCTGTATTAACTCCATTTATTGAACAGGAAAAAGAAGACAGGAAGCAGGCACATTTGGCAGCAGGCACAAAAAATGAAGAAGCTGCAGGTGCTGCAAAAATATTATTGGCCACCGTAAAAGGTGATGTACATGATATTGGTAAAAATATTGTGGGTGTAGTGTTAGGCTGTAATGGCTACGATATAATTGACTTAGGTGTAATGGTGGCAACAGATAAAATTTTAGATACTGCTATAAAAGAAAATGTAGATATTATTGGATTGAGTGGATTGATCACACCATCATTAGATGAGATGGTGCATGTGGCGCATGAAATGAAACGCAGGGGAATGAAACAACCGCTGATGATTGGTGGTGCCACCACAAGCCGTATGCATACCGCTGTAAAAATAGCGCCGCAGTTTGATGAGGGTGTGATACATGTGCTGGATGCCAGCCGTAGTGTAACCGTTGCCGGCAGTTTATTAAGCAAAGAACAAAAGCCAGATTTTTTAAACGGTATTAAAAAAGAATACGATAAATTAAAAGAAGATTTTGGTAATAAAAAATCTACCAAACAGTATTTAACTTTTGCTGATGCACAAAAAAATGGTGCAGCTATTAACTGGGATAATTATACCTCCGTAAAGCCAGCATTTACCGGCACAAAAATTTTCAATCATTATTCTCTATCCGAAATTGCTGAATACATTGACTGGCAACCATTTTTTATTGCCTGGGAAATGCACGGTAAATTTCCTGCAATACTTACAGACAGTATTATAGGTGTGGAAGCCACCAAGCTGTACAATGATGCTAAAATATTGTTGCAGCAAATCATTGAAGAAAAATGGCTGAATGCAAGAGGTGCTATTGGTTTTTGGTCAGCAAAAAAAACAGCCCCGGATACGGTTGTTGTAAAACATGAAAGTGCCGATGTGCAATTGGAATTTTTACGCCAGCAAATTAAAAAAGCGCCAGGTGAGCCCAATTTATCTTTAGCTGATTTTATAAAACCGGCGAACAACGGCCAACAAACAACGGCCACCGATTATCTCGGTGCTTTTGCTGTAACCATTGAAGGCATTGAACCACACATCAAAAAATTTGAAGCTGCATTTGATGATTATA
>JAYVLZ010000031.1:0-6998 GCA_043759175.1 Chitinophagaceae bacterium
TTTTGCTGCAATGACAGACACCAAAAACTTATCTGTTACTTTAGTAAAATATTCAGATGGAAAAGATGTTTGTGCCGGAATAAGATTTAAAACCAATGCCACTACTGCATGGATGCCGGTTTACTTTATTTTTAACGGAGCAATAAAAGAAAGTGCCAATGTTTTAACACCAATTGCCTCCTCTGCTGTAACAGACATTGTACCACTAACTGCGACTGATTCAAAATATGAGTTAAATGTTAACCAGATAGTAACACCCAATTTAAAATCAAATGTACCTGGAGTAAAAAAGGCAATTTATGTAGATGAATTTGGAAATTGGTCAGTACAATAATTGTAGAATAGCTTAATATTCTTTCCTGCTGGTTTCTATCTGCACCTGTAAGTCAGTCCTTCTCAGGAATAATCCAAAAAAGGAGTAATACATCCAACTCACCCACGCATTGGCCTTTGATGCCGGACAGGTGGTTGTTGCATAGAATGTGTCTGAAGAGCAGCGTGGCGTGCCTATACGAAGTCTTGGTCCAGGGTTTCGGTGTGTAAGCATACAGTTATTAAGAAAGCCATTACCGCTTGTGAAAACTTAAATAAATGTTTATATTTATATCGAATCTGTCACTTGAATTAAACTATATTATATGATTAAGATATATTTACTTTTAGTAACTGTTATTGCACTACTCCTTTATGGAATTTACAAGCAATCAGAAGTTGAAAAGCTGGAATCTGAGGTGACTGCTCTTAAAAAAGAAAACAATCAATATAAAAAACATATTGCCGAGACGGAAGATAAAATGAATGCGTTAAAAGGTAAATTATCTTACTTAAATGTAGAAGCTCAGTCACTCCAGTCTGATATTGAATTTATTAAATTAAACCCTGCTTCCTGGTCAATAGCTGAAACCGGGGATTACCTGGAGCAACTGCAATCAGGCATCGCAGAAGCCAAAAATGAAAGCGAATAATGTTTCAGTCCTGGTTGGTACCCCCGCTTGTTTATTAAACTTTGCTGATGAAAAATCCTTTGCTTTCATTTTATTGTTACTGTAAGCATAACATTACAGTCGGTTACACCAACACCGGGTGCCAACAATCTCATCAATAACCAAAGAATAATTGTGCTGCTGAAATTTAATGCAGCAGTACCGCTTAAGGTTAGTTGCTTCAGTGCATTATTATTTATATTGCATTAAATAAACAGCAGCAGCGCTTTTGTATCGGTTACATTATTATAAACCACATTAATGAAAGTTTTTAATATTTTCTTTTGTATCATTTTTATTGTATTCGCAGGCTTGCAATATAACGATCCTGATCCTTATGTGTGGGTTCCCATTTATATGTATACCGCTGTGTTATGCTGGTTGGCAGCAAAGCAACGCTATTATAAGAAAGCCTGGCTGGTTGGAATTACTGTTTACACATTATATGCCTTGTACAAAGTTTTTGATGCTAACGGTTTGCTGGACTGGATAGGCAAGCACCATGCAGAAAATATTGCTGAAACCATGAAGGCGGAGCAGCCGTGGATAGAAGAATCCAGAGAGTTTTTCGGTTTGGTAATTTTGATAGTAGTGTCAGCCATCAATTATTTTGTTGCTGTAAAGAAGCAGAAAGCATTGCAGTAATTTTTGCCTCCGTAAACGGTGTACTCACAGCTCAGTCCTTGCAATTATCAGGCACCACTTCCAGGTTAAAAAACAAAGAATATAATTTTTATTATCAACCTTTTCTACTGGGATATCGGGATAATCTTATAATCTTCGTTTTGATAAAAATTTGAAGAAATAATTTCTATTAAGAACTGCACACTTTTTTTACTCATCCAATCATTTTTAATTTACCAGTCTAGTTTTAAGGAAGATTACCTTATCGTACTGTATCAGGACAGACAATCCCTTTTGTATATAGACTACACCAGTAACTCCAACAGAATTATGGAATAAGATTTTTCAATTTATGCCACAAATGAAGACTGCAGAATCTATAATTAAGATAATATTTCTATAATCTGGATATAGTAGAAATCTTACTATCCTCTAATAAATTGTATATGAGCACTTTATTTTTAGGCACACTATAAGCAATACGGTTATCAAATCACAAACTTATAAACTCGTTTTATTCGTAACACCTCAATCTAAATAAAATGAAAACTTTTACACCAAAACTTTTTATTAGCTTACTCACCCTGCTGATAATGAATGGCACAGCACAGGCACAATGCATTTCCCCGGATCTTAAATTTGCTAACCCCGTGCTGGTAGCTGGAACAGATCGTGCTGAGGGAGCCATTTATAAATTTCCCAATATTACACCTGGCATAGATTGCTATATCAAACTGGTAAAACTAAATGGGGGTGCCCAGTTAATAAGCATGGAAACTCCCGGGCAAGGGTACCCTGATGCATGGCAACCAATTATTAACGGACCTGGAACTCCATTAGGAAACAAATCCTGGATTGACTGGAATATTTCTTTCAGAACAACCGCCGGTACCAACTATGCTTTTACGTGTTTGGATATTTCAGCGATTGATGTTGATGGTGATAATGGAAACATCGGTGAATTTATAGAATCAGATGGGCAAACATCCTATACTGTACCCTTTCCGACTGTGTTAACTGTAACAAATATGGGCAATGGCAAAGTGCAGGCCCAGGGACCTGTTTACAACCGGGTTGGAATTGATACTTTTTCCCTGGATGTAAGAATAAATTACCTGTTTAATGGTTTAGACAGTATTCAGTTAAAGATAGGGCAAACTGTTTTAGGTCCTGGTACAGGCGGAGCCACCCAAAGATTAAACAGTATCTATTTTAAAAGAGTTACCTTAACACCGTTCTTTATTTTACCCGTAAAATATATTTCCTTTGAGGCAATTCCAAATGATAAGAAAGTAGATTTAAACTGGCAAACTGACAATGAAGTAAACAATAGCCGTTATGAAGTGGAACGTTCATTTGACGGAAATTATTTTAGTACAATAAACGTGGTGAATAAGGCATTAACAACCAGCAGCACCACCAGAAAATATACGATAAGTGATAATGCCACAGCATTTGCCGGCAAGGAAATAGTTTACTACCGCATTAAACAGATAGATGTAAACGGTAAGTATATTTACAGCAAAACTGCAATGGTACGATTATCGGCTAATAAAGGTATTATCATGCAGCTGTCTCCCAATCCTTTTAATGAAAGTGTAACGGTTAATTTTACTTCAATTGACAAAGGAACCGCTCTTATCAAAATGAGGAGCCTGACAGGACAAATAGTGCTTACCAAAAACGTACTGATAAATAAAGGTGATAACAGGGTGCAGATAGGAGGCCTGGGTGAATTAGCAAAAGGTATGTATATAGCACAAATAATAATTAACGGAGTGGTGGCAGATAAACAAAAAATTATAAAAAACTAATTATTTACAAAGTATAGTTAAACAATAATCAAAAAAGTATTTTGAACAAGTGATGAGTTAAACGCCCAGCATTTGTTCATTTTTTTTATTTTACCCCAAATGAAGCCAGTAATTTATTTTGCTGCACCCTCTTTTATAAACTCAGTGAAGTACTGGCATTCTATATTTAGCAATAATACATTATCGTATCAGGACAGACGATCCTTTTTGTGAATAGACTACACCATCCACTCCAACACATTCCAGCATCCATACCACCGTTTGTGGTGGCTGCGGCCAGCCTTTATAACTGCCATCCCAGCCGGGCAGTTCAGTATTCCCTTCAAAAAGTAATTGCCCTAACCGGTTAAATACTCTAAAAATCCGCACTTCGGCAATTCCCCTGAATACCGGACGCAAATAATCATTTCTCCCATCGTTATTGGGAGTAAATCCAGTAGGTACATAAATCTCTGCATGCTTAACTATTTTTACTAATTGGGAATCCGTAGTTATACATCCGCCCTTACTCGTTATTACAATGTTGTACAATTGTTCCCGGTTACTGTTGAAGATGGGATTAAAACTTTCCGGGTTATTTAAGTTTATTGCCGGCCTCCACAATGCGGTTTGCCCAATGGGCCTTGCGATAAGTTCTAAGGGTAAATTTTCTATTGCATATTTTAGAGGGTAACTAATACCTGTTTTATCATAATCTATAAAGATTGTTTTTTTTGGTGTGGCAATTGTACAACCCGGCACATCAGTAAGAACAGCAAAATAAGTTCCTGACAAGTTTGCCCTTAATAATTTTTGATTAGCATTTCCATTAAGCGGCAGATCATCTTTAAACCATTCAATACGGTGTACTGGCTTCACCTGCAAAACACTGCTATCCCCATGCCCAAAGCAATAAGCATCTTTGCCAATCAACTGGAGTGAATTATTGATGACAGAAGAAATTACCTGCACAGTATCTGTACTCCGGCATCCTCCTCCGCTGTTGCTTGCAGTTACAATATACCTGTTAGTATTGCCCGGAGAAACAAAAGGATTTGCAACAGCAGCACTGCTGAGAGCTGTAGCAGGCGACCATTGATACACCAGGCCCGGTATGGGGATGGTGCCAATTTGCAAAGTATCGTCATTACATAAAAGTATGTCCTTGCCGGCGTGTGCGGTTACTTTAAGAGAATCTGTAATCCTGCTGAACAAAGTTTTAGTGCAGCCATATCCGGCAAAAGGTTCCAGTTTTACAGCTATAGTTGTTCCTGAAACCGGCGGAGGAATGGTTAATGTTTGTTGTGTGCCAAGAACATGGGTTATGGTGCTGTCGTACCAGGTATAGCCCTGGTAACCATATGGAGCTACTACGTTTACCAGCGTATCATCCGGACAATAAGTGGCACCAACAAAATTGGTACTGCACTCAGTATTTACGTCAACATAGGCATAGCCAAAATGCCTTCTGAAAGTACAGTCGGCAGTTTTAAAAAAAAGCCTGATCTTCTTACCGGCATTGCCAGACAAATCAACTGAAACTGCCGTCCAATTTTTATACAGCACATCGATGGTATCTGACAAATTTGAAACCTGGAATCCGGGAATGGAACTTCCAAGTGCAATAAAGGAAAAAGAAGCACAACTGATAATGCTATTGTCTGTAACATTGGTAACCTCAGTTTCCATTCTTGGTTGCTCATTCGGCTGATGATGAGGTGCCTGAAAAACTACTGCATAATAGTATGTTAGCAAATAAGAATTATCATTTGGAGGAATGGTGAATTCGTAAGAAACGCCTTCTGCCTGGCCTCCAGCCTCAGTACTTCCCAGTTTAACAGCATGTCCGCTGCCATTGGGACAAGTTACCGGGAATCCGCCATATATATCTTTTGCATTCGAATTGGAAGCATATATAGTATGCTTGTTATAAACAGGCCCGGTAGAAGGTAATAGTGAAATCAGATTATCACTGCCAACAGCACTGGTATAACCGGTATAGCAGGTCCATCCCATAAAATTGCCGCTTTCAAAATCAATATTATCAGGACAATTTTGTGCGCTGATGGAAAGCATTAAAAAACTAAAAGCCGGGTTAATCAAAAGCATTGCTGCAATTTTTTTGCATCTCCACATATAATTTATATGAAAACTTTTAAAGAGCAGCACCGCTAACATTATTATACCCTAATATAGTATAATTTGATAACAAGGTTGCCTCTCATTAAAGATTATTATCCACCCTGGATATGATGTGTTGATTTCAATTATTAAAGGATGCTATTTTTTTAAACTGGTGAGCCCGACTATTGGTTCAGATTTTGTTATTTACATGCTATGCAAATATGGAAAAAGAAACTTGTAAACCTTGCCATACAGCTGGATGATGTTGCAGATAAATGGATATACCTGCTGGAGCACCGGCTGGGTACCAATCACCCCATACAGGTAGTTCCCTACAGAACTTATGGTACTCCCCAAAGAGTGTATGTGCGGGGGCGTGTGCTGGAAGATAAAAAAATTGCTGCGGCCAAAGAAGGCGACCACCTTATAACCAATTTGCTGAACATGTACAAGCGTTTTGAAAGCGATGAAGTGCCCGGTGCTACAGTGAGTTTACAGTTACCAGGGGAGGAACAGCAGGTAATAACAGACAAGGAAGGTTATTTTGTTTTTAATCTTACCCCCGCAACCCCACTCATAACAGAAGAATTGTACCTTACTATCCCCCTGCAGCTTGTTAATGCGCCGTACAATTTTGCTGCAGTTAGTGTAAATGCAGAAATGATGATACCTCCTGTTGATGCAGAATACGGCATCATCAGTGATATTGATGATACCATCATCCGCACGGGTGTGAGCCACCTGCTGGCTATGGGTAAAACCGTATTGTTTGGCAACGCCCTTACCCGCCTGCCTTTTGCAGGCGTATCCGAATTTTACAAAGCACTTCAACTGGGCCGTAACAGTAAACGCAACAATCCATTTTTTTACGTAAGCAGCAGCCCCTGGAATTTATACGACCTGCTGACGGATTTTATGGATCACAACGGAATACCGGCCGGGCCTTTGCTGCTGAGAGATTTTGGCCTGAATGAATCTTTCCTGAGTGGTAATTATATGAGTCATAAGTTAAAGGAAATTTCACAAATACTGGATACTTATCCTAAACTGAATTTTGTACTGGCAGGCGACAGCGGAGAACAGGACCCACCCATTTATCATGAGGTGGTAAAGCGTTTTCCCGGCCGTATTATCTGTATCTATATCCGGGATGTAGTGTCTGGAGAAAAATAGCAGATTGCAAAAGAAATTGTACATGCATTAAAGAAAGAAGGCGTAGAAATGATTCTTAGTGAACATACTGTAAACGCTGCTGAACACGCCGCCGCCAACGGGCTGATATTTACAGAAAAAATTCCGGCAATAGAGCAGGATAAAAAAGAAGATAAAGGCCAGGCACCAGGTAAAGTGGAGGCCGGCGTATTGTAAGAGATAACTTTATTCACTCAGCAACTGAAAGTACATTAGATACTTGTTTACACTATCGTCTTGTTATAAATCGAATAGGTTCAATTGATTACAATCTTGTTCTTTG